>MWBB01000116.1 GCA_002068835.1 Acidobacteria bacterium ADurb.Bin340
GGTCGATATCCGCTCCACCAGCGGCGCCCCAAGCTCGCGCTCGAGGCTGACGATCTGCATCGACAGCGCCGGCTGCGACACGCCGGCGCGCTCCGCCGCACGACCGAAGTGCCCGGCGGCGGCGAGGAGGTCGAAATAGCGGAGCTGCTTCAGGGAGATCACCCGATAAGTATACCTTATTGTCGCGGTCAATCAATGTGATTGGATTTTATGGAACCAGTCTGACACGGTTCCAGACAGCATCGGGCGCGCGGCCCGGGTGCCCAAGATTTTTCCGACGGGAGACGACCATGGACGCGAAGGTTGACGACAAGGGCGCCGGCAAATGCCCGATGCATTCGGGGGGCTTCACCAACCGTGACTGGTGGCCGAACCAGCTGAGCCTGAACGGCCTCCACGCGAACTCGGCCCTGTCGAACCCGATGGACAAGGGTTTCGACTACGCCAGCGCCTTCAAGAGCCTCGACCTCGATGCGGTGATCGCCGACCTCGAGGCCCTGATGACCGATTCCCAGGATTGGTGGCCGGCGGATTGGGGCCATTACGGCGGCCTCTTCATCCGCATGGCCTGGCACAGCGCCGGCACCTACCGCACGGCGGACGGCCGGGGCGGCGGCGGCACGGGCAACCAGCGCTTCGCCCCCGTGAACAGCTGGCCCGACAACGGCAACCTGGACAAGGCCCGGCGCCTGCTCTGGCCGATCAAGCAGAAGTACGGCAACCGGATCTCCTGGGCCGACCTGATGATCCTGGCGGGCAATGTGGCCCTGGAATCCATGGGCTTCAAGACCTTCGGCTTCGGCGGCGGCCGCGCGGACATCTGGCAATCCGAGGAGGACATCTACTGGGGCCGCGAGGCCACCTGGCTGGGGGATCAGCGCTACAGCGGCGAGCGCCAGCTGGAGAACCCGCTCGCCGCCGTGCAGATGGGGCTCATCTACGTGAACCCCGAAGGCCCCAACGGCGTGCCGGATCCCGTGGCCTCGGGCCGGGATGTGCGCGACACCTTCGCCCGCATGGGCATGGATGACGAGGAAACCGTGGCCCTGGTGGCGGGTGGGCACACCTTCGGCAAGGCCCACGGCGCCGGAGATCCGAAGCATGTGGGGCCGGAACCCGAAGCCGCGCCCCTGGAGCAGCAGGGCCTGGGGTGGAGGAACACCCTCGGCACCGGCAAGGGCGGCGACACCATCACCAGCGGCATCGAAGGCGCCTGGAAGCCCCATCCCACCCGCTGGGACAACGGCTACTTCGACATGCTGTTCGGCTACGAGTGGGAGCTGGTGAAGAGCCCCGCAGGCGCCCACCAGTGGCTGGCCAAGGATGTGAAGCCCGAGCACATGATCCCGGATGCCCACGATCCCTCGAAGCAGGCCCGGCCCATGATGACCACGGCGGACCTGTCGCTGCGCTTCGACCCCGTCTACGAGCCCATTGCCCGCCGCTTCCACAAGGATCCCAAAGCCTTCGCCGAAGCCTTCGCCCGGGCCTGGTTCAAGCTCACCCACCGGGACATGGGCCCCAAGAGCCGCTACCTGGGCCCCGAGGTGCCGAAGGAGGACCTGATCTGGCAGGATCCCATCCCGGCGGTGAACCATCCCCTGATCGGCGCGACGGAGATCGCCGAGCTCAAGGCGAAGCTCCTGGCCACGGGCCTGAGTCCGGCGGATCTCATCTTCACCGCCTGGGCCGCCGCCTCCTCCTTCCGGGGCTCCGACAAGCGAGGCGGCGCCAATGGCGGGCGCCTCCGCCTGGCCCCCCAGAGGGATTGGGAAGCCAACGAACCCGCCCGGCTGGCCCCGGTGCTGAAGGCACTGGAAGGCCTCCGCGCGGCCTACCCGAAGCCCGTCTCCCTGGCGGACCTCATTGTGCTGGGGGGCTGCGCTGCGGTGGAAGCCGCCGCGAAGGCCGCCGGGTTCCCCGTGGAGGTGCCCTTCACGCCCGGCCGGACGGATGCCTCCCAGGCCCAGACCGACGCCGAATCCTTCGCGGTGCTGGAACCCCAGGCCGAGGGTTTCCGTAATTTCCGCAAGGCCAGCTACCCCGGTCCGGCAGAGCACGCCCTGCTGGACAAGGCCCACCTGCTCACCCTCAGCGCCCCGGAACTGACCGTGCTGATTGGCGGCCTGCGGGTGCTGGGTGCCAACACCGGCGGGTCGAAGGATGGGGTGTTCACGGCCCGACCTGGGGTGCTCACCCCCGACTTCTTCGTGAACCTCCTCGACATGGGCACCGAGTGGCGCCCCCTGGACGACACCCGCAGCCGTTTCGAGGGCCGGGACCGCAGGACAGGCGCCGTGAAGTGGACCGCCAGCCGGGTGGACCTCGTCTTCGGGGCCCACAGCCAGCTCCGGGCCCTAGCCGAGGTCTACGCCCAGCAGGACAACGCGGCCAAGTTCGTCCGCGATTTCGTGGCCGCCTGGACCAAGGTGATGAACCTGGACCGCTTCGACCGGGCCTGAACACGGCCACAGCCTGGGGTCCGCCCCCTGGATGCTCCGGTGTCCAGGGGGCGGATCTCGTCAGGAATCAGCGGAACGGCCTTCCAGGTCTGAAACAGCCTGCTCCCGGCATTCGGGGCACACCCCGTGACTGAACGTGGCTTCGGAATGCTCCTGGATGTAGCGTTCGAGGCGGAGCCAGGCTCCCTGTTCATCCCGGATCCGCTTGCAGTAGCTGCAGATGGGAATGAGCCCATGCAGGGATTTGATCTCCGCCACGGTGGTTTCCAGCTCCCTGGTCCGAGCCCGGACCAGCGCATCCATCTCTTCCTGGTGAGTGTGAATGGCCTCGGCCATGGCATTGAAGTGGATGGCCAGTCGGCCCCGCTCATCCTCCTTGCTCACCGGAGCCCGTGCGGTCATTTCGCCGACTCCAAATCGGTCCATCGCCGCCGCCAACTCCTGGAGCGGCGCCACAAACGCACGCCCCATGCGCCAAGCCAGATACGTCAGCACGAGGATCAGGGCCAGCCCGACCGCCAGCGTCTTGATGAAGGCGCGGCGCACAGGGGCCAGGATGGTTGCCTGGGGAATGGTGACAGCCAGCACCCAAGGGCGCTGGGTCAACGGCGCCATGGTCGCCCACTTCTCCGTGCCTTCCAGCCGGTAGGAAAAGGCTGGAAGGGCAGCGCGCCCCAGGGTTTTCCGAAAAGCTGCTGCGAACTCAGGAGAGACAGGAGCCACCGGGATCTCTCGCCCCAGGAACTGGCGGTTGCGTTCCAGATCGTCCAGGACCGGCCCTTCCAGAGGCACAACCGTGCGGTACCGCAGAGCGGCATCCGTGTGGGCCACCAGCACACCCTGGGCATTGATCAGAGCTGCGGTCCGTCCACGGGCCCCCAGCCCCTCCAGGATCGCTTCGACCCCTTCCATCTCGAACTCGGTCACGATCGCCCCGGCGAAACGCCCCGCGACCTGGACGGGCGCGGCCATGAACACCCGGGGCGTGCGGGTCACCACACCAAGGGTCCAGTCCGAAACCACCGCTCGGCCCGCCCGGGCCTCCTGGAAATAGGTCCGGAAACTGAAATCGCTGCCCATGAACGAACGTTGACTTGAGGCCAGGCAACGCCCTTCCGGGGACAGGATGAAGATCGCGGCAAGCCCAGGCGTTCGGCCCTGGTGATGGTCCAGCCAGGCCAGGATCTCCTCCTGGTGCCTGAGGCTTCGCGGAGCCTGATCCAGGTAGTCCCTCACATCCCGCGTATGAGCCAGGTGCTCGGCAAGCCCCCACCCCTTGGCCAGATGGACATCAATCCCGCTGGCAAGCTCTCCGGCCAGGAACTGAAGGTGGCTGAACTCGGTCTGGATGGCGCTGCGCCGGGCCCCTAGAAAGGCATAGGCCCCCATGACCACCACGGCCGCCAGGAGGAGCAGCGCAAAGGCGCCCCCCAGTCTGAAGGAAAAGGATTGCCGGAAAGAATGGACGTTCGGACGTTGGATCATCACTTCGAAGCGTAGGCCGTCCCGGATCGGCCCCGCCAGAACAATCCTCCAATCCTTGGGTTACCCCCATGCCAACCGAGGCGCGTAGGCTTGGGGCGTTCCCCCGAGGTGATCCATGCGCTTCCGCACCCTGCTCCTTCCCGTGTACGCCCTGGCCTTTGCCCTGGCGGCCCTTCCGGCCCAGGGCGAGGAACTCTGCGCCGCCTGCCGCAAGCTGCCCCAGACCAAGGACCTGTCCACCTGCAAGATCTGCGGGGGCATGACCAACAGCGGGTCCTTCCACCACTGCATGGGCTGCGCCGAGCGGACCATGACCTGCCAGCGCTGCGAAACCGATCTGTCCCCGGCGGAACCGGCCAAGGAACTGGAGAACCCGGGCACCCACACCCGCCGCCGCTGGACTTATGTGCACACCGTCACCCACGCAGGCACCCGCAGCGAGGGCCACCACGGCGAGCTGTCCTTCGCGGGCCAGCCCGTTCCCGAGCCGGGCCTCAACGATTTCGTGGCCACGCCCTGGGGCCGCCTGTACTGGGTGGGCCGTCCTCCGGTCCTGTTCGGTGGCCACGGCTGGATGCCCCATCCCAAGCCCTCCCAGCCCGTGGGGAAGAAGGTGGTGCCTCCCCTTCCCGCCCAGGTGCCGGCTCCCTGACTTTTTCTCCCCATCGGTGAAAGGGTCCTGCGACCCGCAGCATGACCTTGGTGTAGCCCAGGAGCTTCCATGCGCCCCCTTCTCTTCGCCGCCTCCCTTCCCTTCCTGGCCCTGGCCCTGCCTCAGGCCGCCACCCCGGCCCTCCGCAGCGAGTCCGCCGAGCCCGATGCCGCCCGCATCGTCCAGGCCTTCGGCCGCCAGGGCATCCGGATCAACGCCGCCGAAGCCTCGGGCATCCGCCCCAACGTGCTGCTGGCCCTGCGGGAAGCCCGCGCCCACGGCATCGGCAACAGCAAGGTGGATTTCGCCGCCGTGGAGATCGCCCAGGATCTGGGCCTCGACACCTCCGCGGGCACCGCCACCGTGAAGAATGTGGTGGCCGCCCTCCGGGACCTGCTGGGCGCCCCCGCCGGACGGCCCCTGCCCCCGCCCGCCTCCTGGGACAGCTACTTCACATCCACCACCAACCTCACGAACCAGCCCCGCTTCCTGAACCTGCTGCGGGAACGCGGCTTCCACCCCGTGAAGATCTCCTGGGAGGACATCGGCCGCCACGAAGGCAGCGTGTGGGGCGACCGCATCTCCGATGTGGGCATCTGGGTGCGCAAGGATGAGCGCGATCCCGCCTCGGCCCGCCTGGCCCTCTCCGTGCGCCGGGATTCCAACTTCCGCGACAAGGTGCTGATGGTGCCCGCGGACAAGATCAAGGTGCACCTCAAGCAGGGGGATCGCACCGTGGAGCGCAGCCTGCCCGAGCGCCTGCGGGAACTGGGCCTCGCCAGCCCCACCCGCGACCGGAACGTGATCGTCTCCAACCAGTTCGCCATCGTGCCGGTGCCGGGCCGGGACATGCGCGGCGCCTGGCCCGAGGGTGTGCCGCCCCGGGCGGCCTTCACCTTCAGCATCTTTCCCTACGGCAGCACCAACTTCGTGATCACGGACGTAATCGAAGGCAGTTCCGACGCCATCGTGGGCCCCGGCAGCCACCAGCTGCTCTACGCCAACATCAACGGCCAGAAGGCCCCCTTCACCGCCAGCCGGGCCGAGGACCGCCAGGACCTGCTGAAGCTCGAACAGAAGCTCAAGGCCGAAGGCATGGATGTGGATGTGCAGCGCTACTACCTGATCCAGATCCCCCTGAAGCGCGACCGCGGCATCACCCTCAGCAACCTGGGCACCCCGCCGATGACCCAGGCCTGGGGCGTAGACGGCCTGGCCTACGGCGGCGCCAATCCCACGGTCTACACCAAGAACGCGGCCCCCGCTCCCGCGCCCGTGATGGAAGAGGAGGCGGGCCTCGGCAAGGTGGCCATCGGCCACGGCGAGGCGGAAGGCCCCTACACCGTGGGCGCCCACTGGCAGAACACCCGCGCCGACGAACCCATCCGCGTCACGGTGGTCTACTTCGTCACCCCCAAGGGCCCGGTAACCCGCAAGGACATGGACGCCTTCTCCAAGGCCTTCCATGCCTGGGACCAACAGGCCATCTGGGGCGGCAGCTTCGTCACCAAGGAAAGCGGCAAGTAGGCTCCCGCCACAATGGAACGGCCCCGGATCTCCGGGGCCGTTCCATGCCGGGATTCGGCGCTACCGCAAGCGGAAGGGCATCGTGAGCTTGAAGCGGACCTGGACGGGCTTTCCGTTCACCTTCAGGGGCTCGAAGCGCCAGTCCTGGGCGTAGGCGATGGCCGTGGGCCGCAGGGCCTCGGGGCCCTCGATGGCCTTCACAGCAATGGGCACGCCCGTTTCATCCACCACCAGGTCCACCACCACGGTGCCCTGGATCCGCTGCTCCCTGGCCTCGGCGGGATAGGGCGGCGGAGGCGGCTGGTGGCGCACCTTGATGCGGGAGAAGTCCACCTCATGGACGGCGGTTTCTCGGGAGGGGGCTGGCGCGGCGGCAGCCTTGGACCGCTCGGCCTTGGGAGCCTCCTGCTGGAGGGCCAGGGTTCCGGCCCCCAGGAGGGAGGCGGCCACCAGGGCGAGGGCCAGACCGCGGACGGAAGGCGCCGTGTGGGATTGGGGCTGGAAGAGGCGGGTGATGCGGATCATGAGACTGCCTTTCGCGGCCGCAAGGGCCGGTTCGGGGATCGGAGAGAAATTGCGCCGGAGGCGTTCCAGGGCCGTGAGCCCTTCAGCCAAGATCAAGGGATCGCCGCAGAGAGCCGCCGCCGCATCATCACAGCAGTGTTCCCGAAGCTCCCGGATGCGGCGGGAGAGCCACCAGGCGCAGGGGTGGAAGAAGAGGAAGGCCTCCGCAAGCGTCTGGAGGAGGTTGGCCAAGTAATCGCCACGCCGGACATGGGCCAGCTCGTGGGCCAGCACCGCCTCCAGCGCTGTGGGAGACAGGTTCAGGAACGCAGCGGTCGGCACCAGGACCACCGGCCGGATCCAGCCGATCAGCAGCGGGGTCGCCACCGACCGGGAGACACGCAGGCCCACCGCCCTCCGCAGGCCCAGCCGGACCGCAAGGGCATCCAAACGGGCCTGCCAGGCTTCAGGAGCCGGCTCGGAACGGCCGAGGTAGGCCCGCTCCAGCCACCAGAGCCCCGCCCCGAGCCGCGCCAGCATCGGACCGAGCGTGACCCGCGGGCAGGCCGCGACGGTCAGATCGCCGGTCGAGACGTCGACCCAGGCAAAGGCGCCCTCGCCGCGGACCTCGGCAAAGGCGGCGAGATAG
The DNA here is from genome assembly GCA_002068835.1 of Acidobacteria bacterium ADurb.Bin340. Taxonomy (GTDB): domain Bacteria; phylum Acidobacteriota; class Holophagae; order Holophagales; family Holophagaceae; genus MWBB01. The sequence goes on from MWBB01000116.1 coordinate 7,280, forward strand.
TTGTGCCGCCGCGCCTCGAGCAGGCTCTCCTCGGTCAGCGTGCCCGGCGTGACGAGCCGCACCACCTCGCGCCGAACCACGGTCTTCGCCCCACGCTTGCGCGCCTCCGCCGGGTCCTCCATCTGCTCGCAGACGGCGACGCGAAACCCTTTGCGGATCAGCGTCAGCAGGTAGCCCTCGGCCGCATGCACCGGCACCCCGCACATCGGGATGTCCTGCCCGAGATGCTGGCCGCGCTTGGTCAGCGCGATGTCGAGCGCGGCGCTCGCGGCCTCGGCGTCGGCGAAGAACATCTCGTAGAAGTCGCCCATCCGGTAGAACAGCAGGGCGTCCGGCTGCCCGGCCTTGATCCCGAGATACTGCGCCATCATCGGCGAGACGGTATGCGTGTCGTCCAACGGCTCCCCCGC
>MWBB01000117.1 GCA_002068835.1 Acidobacteria bacterium ADurb.Bin340
AAGAGCACCCTGGTCAATGCCCTGATCCCCGGCCTCGACCTGCGCACGGGCGGCACCAGCCGCTGGGGCACCGGCCGCCAGACCACCACCGCCGCCCGGTGGCTGCCGGTGCCGAGCGGCGGCACCCTCATCGACACGCCGGGAGTTCGCACCCTGAGCGTGCGCGGCCTGGACCGTGGGATGCTGCCCCGGATCTTCCCGGAACTGCCCCCCGATTGGTGCGAAGACCCCATGGGCCTGGATCCCGAGGACGAAGACCTGGGCCTGGACTACCCGGAACGCCTCCTGAGCCTGCAGCGGCTCTGGGAGGAAATGGGCGAGCGCAACCCCAACCAGACGGGCGCCGGCTGATGCAGGACCGCATGCAGAGCCGCAACCGGCTCGTGAACCTCGCCGCCTCGGCCCTGGTGGATCCCCTGTTCCACCTCTTCCTCTTCGCGGCCCGGACCTTCCGGGACCGGGCCCAGGGGCACCTCATCGCCGAGGACGTGGTGGGCGCCTTCTTCGCCCTGGCCCCGGCCTACCTGAAGGCCATCCGGGAGAACATGGGCGTGGTGCTGGGCCTGCCCTGGGACCACCCCGAAACCGAGCGCCTGGCCCGGCGCATGGCCCGGAACCACGCCTACGCGTGGGTGGATTTCTTCTTCTTCGGCCAGCGGCCCGCCGCGGAGGCCCTGGCCCAGTTCGACCACCTGGAAGGCGCGGAGCATCTGGAGCAGGCGCTTGAAAACGGCGCCATCCTCCTCACGGCCCACGCAGGGAACTTCGAACTGGGGGGGCTCCTCCTTCGGGAGAAGGGGCTCCGGATCCACACGGTGTACAAACCTGATCGATTCGGATCCGTGGAACGCCTCAGGAACCAGGTCCGGGCCCAGGGCGGCGTGGTGGGCGTGCCCGTGGACGGCATCGGCTTCTCCACGCTGCCGCTGCTGAAACTGTTGAGGGAAGGCCGCACGGTGGGCATGCAGGGGGACCGCGATTTCAACCTCACGGGCCTGCCCCTGCCCTTCCTGGGGCGGGAAGCCTTTTTCCCCAAGGGGCCCTGGGAACTGGCGGCCATGACCGGAGCTCCCGTGATCGTGAGTTTCTTCCGTTCGGACGAACGGCACCGGTTCCACGCCACCTTCTACGAGCCGATCCATGTGCGCGGGGAACGCGGAGCCCGGCAAGCCTCCATCGTCGAAGGCATGACCCGCTACGTGGCCATCCTCGAAGACCTGGTGCGCCGCCACCCCGACCAGTGGTACTGCTTCTACCCCTTCTGGGACGATCCGCTGCGCAAGGCCCTCAGCGGATCGGCGCCCGCCCGGTAGAACGACAGCGCCGCGCGGCCGTGCGCAGGTAGAGGCGCTGGGCCAGACCGGCCACGCCCGGCGCACGGAAGAGCGGCGCCAGCCAGCGCCACCCGGGCAGCCGCGCCAGCACAGGCGGCAGCAGCTCCGCCCCCGCGAACACCTGACGGGTGGCCGTCTCCAGGCCATGGAGGGCCTGCTCCAGGGGTCGGCCCGCCAGTTCGGGGGCCACGCGCAGCAGTTCGGGATCCTGCAGGGGGAAGGCGATCACCAGCCCCCAACGGTCCCGGATGCGGATGGATTCCATGAGCCGCTGACACAGGTCGCAGGCCCCATCGTAGGCCAGCAGCAGCGGTGCGGGACGGCCCATGGGTTCAGGCGGGCTGCGCCGTCAGCGCATCCCGGAGGGCCCCCAGCCAGGCGGCCGCCGGCCGGATGCCCTTGGGGGGCTCCAGGGCCTTCTGGTAGCGGCGGAGCTCCCCTTCATGGTTCACCACGAAATCCTGTTCCTCCAGGTAGGTGGCCACGGGCAGCTGGGCCGCGGCCCCCTCGCCGAGGGCCGAAGGGATCGGCTCCAGGGCCAGGCTGAAGGCGGCCTTCCCGAGGATCTCCCGGATCTGGTCCGTTTCCTTGGCGCTGCTGAAGGCTTCGTCGTGGAGCAGGACCACGGCCTTCACGGCGCCGTCTTTCACCAGCTGACGGAGCGTTTCCAGGTGCCCGAAGCGGAAGCCCCGCTCACCGAAGCCTCGACGGTTGAAGATGCCATCGGAGGAGGTTTGCAGATCCGGATACTGGATGGGGATGTGCTTGTCGCCGGATCCGAAGCGCAGTTCCTCGCGGCTGGCCAGCTCCCCGAGGCGCTGGGCCGTGTCGCACCCGAAGGTGCCCTGGCCGATCACGGCCACGGGGCCCGTCGAGCGCAGGCGCTCCGCGATGGCCTCGAAGGTGGAGGCCGCACCGTCCAGCTTCGGCTCCCGCAACCGGGAAGCCGGTTCCAGGTCGTAGCGATGGTACGCGTGGCGCTCTTCGTCAAAGATGAAGTGGGTGGACGTCTTGCCACCGAGGGGCCGGGGGCGGAAACGCCAGACGCGGTTGGCGTCCACATCGGCCCAGATCGGGCTGGCGGAGGCGCTGTGGCGGCTGATGGTGGGGATGGGCTTGAGGTACCAGACCCGCTTGTTGAAACGGAAATCCCGGCTGGTGAGGGCACCCACGGGGCAGAGATCCACCACGTTCCCGGCCAGCGGGTTGCTGTCCATGCTGAGCCCTGCGTAGGTGGTGACCTCCAGCTCGGAGCCCCGGTTGGCCACGGTCAGCTCATGGGTGCCGCTCACCTCGCGGGTGAAGCGCACGCAACGGGTGCAGTGGATGCAGCGGTTCTTGTCGATGACGATCTTGGCGCCCAGGTCCTCGTAGCGGTAGCGGCGCTTGGGCTCCACCATGCGGCTGTCGCCGCTGCCGTAGGCGTAGCTGTAGTCCTGGAGCTTGCACTCGCCGGCCTGATCGCAGATCGGACAGTCCAGCGGGTGGTTCATGAGCAGGAATTCCATCACCGCCGCCCGGGCGTCCGTCACGGCGGGGCTGGCGGTCTGCACCTCCATGCCTTCCGCAGCGGTCATCGTGCAGCTGGTCACCAGCTTGGGCTGGCCCTTCACCTCCACCATGCACATGCGGCAGGTGGCCACGGGGGTGAGGGCCGGGTGGTAGCAGTAGTGGGGGATGTCGAAGCCCGCCTGCCGACAGGCATCCAGCAGGAGCGTTCCCGCCTCCACGGTCACGGGGATGTCGTTGATCTTCAGCGTCGGCATGGGCCACCCGGTCCTTGGATGCAGCATCCGCCCGAAGGTTCAGCGGACTCCCGGCCAGGGCACCCTGGACAGGCTCCCAGAATCCCGGAAAGGGGGCCAGGACCGCAAGCTAGCGTTCGGGCGGACTGGAGACAAGGCACTGGCGGCAAAGGGCCAGGAAGCCCCCCAGGTCCGGCAGGTCGATGTTGATGCCGGAGGGCACCACGTTGGGGATCACGATCTGGCGACGGAGTTCTCCGCAGGCCTCGATGCTGAACTCCAGCCATGCCATGCGGTCCCGCTCCGTGGACAGCGTCACGGAAACGATCCGCTCCTCGAAAAAGACCAGGGGCCGAGTCTCCGCACCAGGAATGGCCCGCCATTCGGGGATGTGGCCCCGCTTGACGAAGACCTGCTTCAACTCCTCCAGGCTGTGCCGAACGGTGAACACCACTTCGACCTGGATATCCATCGGGAACCTCCCCCCTCATGGCCTATCGACCCGGGGAGAAAACCCTTGATTTCAGAGATGAATACCGAGCCCCACCTCCAGCACGGTCCCAGTCTTGCCCAGACCCTTGGGATCCTCGGCCTTCACCCGGTAGGCCGATCCCTGCACGCTGAGGATGTCGTTGAACCGGAAGCCTGCAGCCACCACCGGTCCCACGGTGGTGATGGCGGCCCCTTCATCCCGGGTCCGGCTTCCCGCTGCGAGTTCGGTGGTGGTGCGCTGGCTCTGGAGGCGGGAGACCTGGACCCCTGCCTGAACGTAGAGCCCCTCCAGGCGCCCGGGCCCGAAGCGGTGACGGTAGGCCGCGCCGGCCAGATAGCCGTCCGTGCGTTCCTCGATGGCAAAGCCGAGCGTCTCCATGCGGGCCTTCGGCGTCATGCGGTACCCGGCCTCCAGCACCAGGTCCCCCCCCCGGAGGATCGGGTAGGCGCCCTCCACGCTGAGGCCCAGCAGGCTGTCCTGGCCCAGCCCCGCATCCCTCGCTCCGGCAAAGGAGCCTGCGCTGAGGCGGAAGGAGGCATCCCAGGGTTCCTGGGCCTTCAGGGGGCTCCAGGCTGCCAGCGCGGCCATCACAGCGAGGGGGAGCAATCGGCGCATGGAAACTCCGGGAAACAGCCCGCAGCATACCAGGGGACGCCCGCTTCACGCCTTCTGCGGCCGCGTGGGAGAATGGACCTTTTCGAGGTGTCCATGCCCACTGCCCTACTTTCCGTCTTCGACAAGACCGGCCTGATCCCTCTGGCCGAAGGGCTGCGGAACCAGGGTTGGACGCTCCTGGCCACGGGCGGCACCCTCAAGGCCCTGCGGGAAGCCGGATTCGAGGCCCGGGAAGTGGCGGACCACACGGGCGCCCCCGAATGCTTCGATGGCCGGGTGAAGACCTTGCACCCCCGGATCCATGGCGGCCTGCTCTTCCGCCGGGAGGAACCGGCCCATGTGGCGGATGCCGAGCGCCTCGGCATCGAGCCCATCGATCTGGTGGTGGTGAACCTCTACCCCTTCGAAGCCACCACCGCCAAGCCGGGCATCACCTTCGAGGCCTGCGTTGAGCAGATCGACATTGGCGGCCCCAGCATGATCCGCAGCGCTGCCAAGAACCACGCCTCCGTCACCGTGCTCACGGATCCCGCCCAGTACGGGCCCTTCCTGGAAAAGCTCCAGGCCGGGACCTGGAGCGTGGAGGACCGCAAGGCCTGCGCCCTGGCGGCCTTCCAGCGCACCGCGGCCTACGATGCCGCCATCGCCACCTGGTTCGGCGAGCGGTTGAGCGATGGGCAGGAGGCCCTTCCCACCCGCATCAGCATCGGACTGGAACAGGCCCAGGGGCTTCGCTACGGGGAAAACCCCCACCAGCCCGCGGGCTTCTACATCCGACCTGGCGCCAAGGCGGAAGGCATCGCCGCCTGCAAGCAGATCCAGGGCAAGGAGCTCAGCTACAACAACCTGCTGGATTCGGACGCGGCCGCCCGGGCGGTCTTCCAGTTCGTGGCCCCCTCCTGCGTCATCGTGAAGCACAACAATCCCTGCGGCGTGGGCCGCGGCGCCCATGTGCTGGAAGCCTTCCTCAAGGCCCAGGCCGGGGATCCCATCAGCGCCTTCGGCGGCATCGTGGCTTTCAACCGGCCCGTGGGCCTGGAAGTGGCCCAATCCATGGTGCAGAGCTTCTGGGAGGTCATCCTGGCCCCGGGCTTCACGCCCGAGGCGCTGGAGGTCCTGGCAGCCAAGAAGCAGCTGCGGATCCTGGAAACCCCCGCGCTCTGGCCCCTGGCGGACCACGGCCTGGAAGTGCGCAGCCTTGGCGGCGGCTACCTGGTGCAGCGTCCGGACGCCGCCCTCGTCGGCCCGGACCAGTGGGTGGTCAAGGCCACCGGCAGCACGCCCCGGCCCGCCGCCGAAGACCTGCTGCTGGCCCAGACCGTGGCCAAGACCGTGAAGTCCAACGCCATCGTGCTGGTAAAGGACGGCGGCACCGTAGGCATCGGCGCTGGACAGATGAGCCGCGTGGACAGCGTGGAGATCGCCTGCCGCAAGGCCGGGGACCGCGCCCGGGGCGCCGTGCTGGGCAGCGATGCCTTCTTCCCCTTCCCGGACGGCCTGGAGCTGGCCGCCAACTATGGCGTGACCACCTTCATCGAACCCGGCGGCAGCCTGCGCGACCCGGAGGTCATCGAGGCCGCGCAGCGCCTGGGAGTCTGGCTGTTCTTCACCGGCATGAGGCATTTCCGGCACTGAGCCCCAGGCTCACCCCGGATCAATACGGCGCTCGGATGGGGTAGTCCCTCATTCCGTAGCGCCGTTCCCATGCTTCCACTTCGGCCTGGTAGGTCGAGGTTTCCCGCAGCCTTTGGGGCTTGGGCATGGGCTCGGCCCCCGTCCGGATCTCCCAGACCTCCTCGTGGGCCAGATGGCGGATGGCGTAGCTGTCGAGAAGGGCTGCAGGCCCCGGATTGAACGTGTTCACCGAAGTGCAGGAAGGGCAGTGGACGCTCACAACCACGAAGGCCACGGGCAGCTCCATGGGGCTGCCGCACTGCGTGCAGTTGAGGCGCGTGGGGACCGTGGGTCCCAGGCGGGCCCAGAGGATGCGGCTGGCCGTGGCGTGGAGGCGCACCTCGAAAGCTTCCAGCTCCGCTTCGGTCCAGGCCCTCAGCGCCTGCAGCTTGTCGTATTCACGGTCTACGACTTCGGGGCCTGCCGCGGCGCGGCCCAGGGCCGGATCCATCTGGGTGGTCCAGGTGTTTTCGGCAGTTTCGACCAGATCGAACAGCCTGCGCTTGAGGGCAGGCAGCACGTTCGACAGGGTGAAGGGGTCGAATCCCCCCTGTTCGAACACCGCCAGGCACCCCGGCTCCGCCTCCTCCAGGATGGCCCGGACCCGTTCCTTCAGCTTGGCGTGAAAGGCCTCCCAACGGGCCTGGAGCGCCTGGATTTCCGAACTCATGGGGAGGCTCCATCCGCAGTTTCGTATAGGGCATGCCCACAGTAGCGACAGCGGTTCTCCCCATCGCTGGCCCTTGGAGAACCGCAGGTCCTGCACCGCACCGTAGCGTGTTTCCGGGGCTCCAAGCGGGAGGCATGCTGCTGGCTGCTGAGGAGGGCGTTGGCAAACACGTCCGACAGTTCGACCCTGGGTTTCACTCGGACCACATACGCTTCACCGGCCTCGCGGGTGCGCTGCATCACATGCTGCCGCAGGCGTTCATGTTCAGCCGTCTCGCTGACCTCCAGCTCCCACCAGGCCTGCAGGATTTCCTCTTCCAGGGCCCTCAGGGCCTGCTGCACCTCCGCCAGGGGCGCCCCCTGGCGCTGGGCGAATCCACCCTGGGCCAGCCGGACACGGTCGTCCAGGCTTCCGGGCAGGATGCCTCGGGATGCCAGGAGGGCATCCCATTCGGGACTTCCCGCAGCGGAAGCCTCCAGGGCGATGGCCAGCGTCCGGGCCTCTTCACGGTCGAACCGGCCGCGCAGCTCGTCCAGAGCCGCACGGCCGGTTTCCTGCGCCGACCGGCGGCGCCTGACCGGAAAGGAGAACATCAGAACGTGAGATCCGTGTCCTGCTTCGCCGTGGCGTACTTGGCATTGAGCCGTTCCGTCATCTCGCGGTAGCGCTCGTTCAGTTCCGGATCTCGAACGGCATTCTTGACGAACCAATCACCCCAGTACTGGCTGGCGGTGACGTATTCGTTCAGGCTCATGCCCAGCCCCTTCAGCACGCTCTGGGGGTCCAGGCCGGCGGCGCTCCCGTGATCCATGGCCACCATGGCTTCGGTGACCTGCTCCCAGGAGAACGCGGGCTGGCCGTCGGTCAGGCCCGCGGCCTCGCTGGCCGCCGGCACGAAAGCCTTCCCGTATTCCCCGGTGAGGGTGTACGTCGTGTCCTGGGCCATGCGCTGGTTCCAGGCTTCGGAAACGCGGGCGTACTTGGCGGCATCCATCTGGACCGAGGCCAGGATGGCCTCCAGGGGCTCGCCGCCCGTGAGCCGCGCCGCGATCCGTCCGTAGTCCTGGATGCTGACCCCTTCGATGGGCTCAAGCATCCCGGTACCGGCCTCATCGAAGGCCTGCCGGCCAAGCTCGCCGACTGCCGC
>MWBB01000118.1 GCA_002068835.1 Acidobacteria bacterium ADurb.Bin340
ATCGGGGTCCCGGGGCGGAACCTGCGCCTCCTGGGCCGCGAGGGCCGCAGCCAGGAGGAACGGCGCCAGCCTGTGCATCAGAGGAGGCGCTTCACCTGGGCGACCACGGCCTCGGCGGTGAGGCCGAAGCGCTCGAAGAGGGTTTCCGCCGGGGCGCTGGCGCCGAAGTGGTCCAGGCCCACGCAGGCAGTGGCGTAGCGCTGCCAGCCGGTGGTGACGCCGGCCTCCACGGAAACCCGCACGGGCACGGCCTTGGGGATGACCGCTTCGCGGTACTCCGCGGGCTGGGCCTCGAAGCGCTCCCAGCTGGGCAGGGACACCACGCGGGTGGGGGTGCCTTCGGCTTCCAGCCGGGTGCGGGCTTCCAGGGCCACATGCACCTCGGAGCCCGAAGCCATGAGCACCACCTTGGGGGTTCCGCTGGAGGCTTCCTCCAGGATGTAGCCGCCCCGCTCCGCCTGGGCGGCCTTGGCCGCCTCCAGCACCGGCAGCTTCTGGCGGGTGAGGGCCAAGCCCACGGGGCCGTCCGTGCTGCGCATCGCGGCCTTCCACGCGGCCACGGTCTCGTTGGCATCCGCGGGCCGGAACAGCGTCATGCCTGGGATCAGGCGCAGGCTCATCACCTGCTCGATGGGCTGGTGGGTGGGGCCGTCCTCGCCCACGCCGATGCTGTCGTGGGTCCACACGTAGACCACCGGCTGCTTCATGAGGGCCGCCAGCCGCACACTGGGCCGCATGTAGTCGCTGAAGATGAGGAAGGTGGCGCCGTAGGGCCGCAGGCCGCCGTGGAGGCTCATGCCGTTCAGCACCGCGCCCATGGCGTGCTCGCGGATGCCGAAGTGGAAGTTGCGTCCGCTTTCGGTGCGGCTGAAGGTGCCCTGGCCCTTGAGCTCGGTGTTGTTGGAGGGCGCCAGATCGGCGCTGCCGCCCAGCAGGTTGGGGATGCGCCCGGCCAGGGCGTTGAGGGCCTTCCCGCTGGCTTCGCGGGTGGCGGCCTTGTCGGCGGGGCCGTACACCGGCAGGTCCGCGTCCCAGCCTTCGGGCAGCTCGCCCTTCATCAGGGCCTCGAACTCGGCGGCCTCGGCGGGGAAGGCGGCCCGGTAGGCCTCGAAGCGGGTGCGCCAGGCGGCTTCCTGGTGGGCGCCCTTCTCCTGGCACTTCCGCCAGTGGGCCAGGGCCTCGGCGGGCACCACGAACTGTCCTTCGGGATTCCAGCCCAGGATCTCCTTGGTGGCGCGGATCTCCGCTTCGCCCAGGGGCGCCCCGTGGGCGTGGTGGGTGTTCTTCTTGGTGGGGGCGGGCCAGCCGATGATGGTGTGGCAGTCGATGAGGGTGGGCTTGCCGCAGGGCACGCAGGCCTCCTGGAAGGCCCGGTGGAGGGAGGGCAGGTCCTCGCCGTCCTCCACCTTCAGCACCCGCCAGCCCATGGCTTCGAAGCGGGTCGGCACATCCTCGCTCCAGGCCAGGTCCGTTTCGCCCTCGATGGTGATGCGGTTGTTGTCCCAGAGCACCACCAGCTTCTCCAGGCCCAGGTGCCCAGCCAGGCTGGCGGCCTCGTAGGAGATGCCTTCCATCAGGCAGCCGTCGCCGGCGAACGCCCAGGTGAAGTGGTCGACGACGGGGAAGCCGTCGCGGTTGAACTCGGCGGCCAGCATCCGCTCGGCCAGCGCCATGCCGACCGCGTTGGCGAGCCCCTGGCCGAGCGGTCCGGTGGTGGTCTCCACGCCCGGGGTCACGCCGACCTCGGGGTGGCCCGGCGTCTGCGAGTGCAGCGTGCGGAAGGCCTTGAGATCATCCAGCTCCAGGCCGTAGCCGGTCAGGTGCAGCAGGCTGTAGATGAGCATGGAGGCGTGCCCGCAGGAGAGCACGAAGCGGTCCCGATCCGGCCACTGGGGGCTGGCGGGGTTGTGCTTGAGCACCTGGGTCCACAGCACGTAGGCCGCGGGGGCCTGGGCCATGGGGGTGCCCGGATGGCCGCTGTTGGCCTTCTGGATGGCATCCATGCTGAGGCACCGGATGGTATCGATGCACAGGGTGTCCAGGTTCGTGGCTGCAAACGTCACGGCTCACCTCGCGAAGCTTCCATTGTCCCCAAGGCGCGGCGGAAAGGGGTCACGGATGTGCGGAGCGGTGTTGGGGATGCGGTATCGTGTCCGCACCTTCGATTCACCTTTCCAGGAGGTTTCCGATGATCCAGGCCCTCTATGTGCTCGAGAACGGCCAGCAGGTGGGGCCGCTTCAGGAGGGGCAGGTTCAGGTGATGATCCAGCAGGGGCGCATCCACGCCCAGACGCCCTGCTGGGCGGAAGGCATGGCTGGTTGGCTGCCCATCGGCCAGGTCTTCCCGGCCCTCTTCGGGGCTCCTGCGGCCGCTGCAGCGGTTCCGGCCCCGCCGCCCCAGGCCGCTGTGGTCCAGGGGGGCGGCACCCGTTTCGAAGTGGTCGAAGCGGATCTCTGGCGTGTGCCCAAGATCACGCTGAACCGCGATGAAGTGGTTCTGGAGGCCGGGGCGCTCCACTACATGAAGGGGCAGATCGAGATCGACAGCCAGCTGCCCTCCGTCGGCGGGTTCATCAAGTCCGCGCTGACGAAGGAGCGGGCCGTGAAACCCCGCTACCGCGGCACCGGCGAGATCTTCCTGGAGCCCACCTTCGGAGAGGTGAACCTGCTGGAACTGCGCGGCGAAACCTGGATCCTGGACAAGGCCGCCTTCCTGGCCTGCGACCGCACCGTGGAGGTGGGCCTCTTCACCAACAAGGTGGCCGCGGGCCTCTTCGGGGGCGAAGGCTTCTTCCAGACCCAGGTGACGGGCCACGGGAAGGTGTTCTACCTTTCGCCGGGCCCCGTGCAGCGGGTGGACCTGGATGGCACCCAGACCCTCACGGTGGATGGATCCTTCGCAGTGGCCCGGACCGCGGGTCTGAGTTTCGAATTGAGCAAGGCCACCAAGGGATTTTTCAGCTCCTGGACCTCCGGCGAAGGCATTGTGAACACCTTCCGGGGCCAGGGCACAGTGATGATCGTGCCGGTGCCGAACCGCATGCAGACCCTGCTGGGCCAGTTCGGCAGCCTGCACGAGGCCATTTCCCGGATCAGCCGGAGCTGATCAGGGTTTGCGGTGCTCCGCGCTCGCCTTCACGAAGGCCGTGAAGAGCGGGTGCGGGGCCAGGGGCTTGGACTTGAACTCGGGGTGGAACTGGCAGCCCAGGTAGTACGGGTGGTCGGGAACTTCCACGATCTCCACGAAGGTGCCATCGGGGCTGAGGCCCGTGAAGGCGAGGCCTGCGGCTTCGAGCTTGGCGCGGAACTCGGCCTGGTTGAATTCGTACCGGTGCCGGTGGCGTTCGCTGATCTGGGTGGCGCCATAGGCCTTGGCGGCGTTGCTGCCCTCGGCCAGCACGCAGGGGTAGGCGCCCAGGCGCATGGTTCCGCCCAGCTCCTCCACATCCACCAGTTCCCGCAGCTTGAAGATGACGCGGTGCTTGGGGTTCTCGTCGAATTCCGTGCTGTCCGCGCCTTCGAGGCCGGCCGCGTTCCTGGCGAACTCCACGCTGGCCATCTGCATGCCCAGGCAGATGCCGAAGAAGGGCACCTTCTGCTCCCGGGCGTAGCGGATGGCTTCCACCATGCCCCGGGTGCCGCGCACGCCGAATCCGCCGGGCACCAGCACGCCCTGGCAGTCGGAAAGGTGGGTGGCGGCATCGGTGGCTTCGATGTCCTCGCCCTCGATCCACTTGAGGTCCACCTGTACCTCCAGGCCGTAGCCCGCGTGGTGGAGGGCTTCGATCAGGCTCTTGTAGCTCTCCTTGAATTCCACGTACTTGCCCACCACACCGATGCGCACGGAGCCTTTGGGGTTGCGGATGCGCTGCAGGAGGTCATGCCAACGATCGAGATCGGGGGTCTGTTCCGGCAGGTTGAGGAGGGCCGCAGCCTTGCTGTCCATGCCTTCCTCGTGGAGGTTCAGGGGCACTTCGTAGATGGTGCGGGCGTCCCGGCAGGTGAAAACGGCATCCGGAGTGACCGAGCAGAAGAGCGCGATCTTGTCCTTGAGGCTGCGGGGGATTTCCTGCTCGGCGCGGCAGAGCAGGATGTCCGGCTGGAGGCCCAGGGCGCGCATCTCCTTCACGGAATGCTGGGTCGGCTTGGACTTCAGCTCGCCGGCTGCGCGGATGTAGGGCACGTAGGTCACGTGCAGGTTGATGGCGTTGCCGTGGCCCGCCTCCAGCTTGTGCTGGCGGATGGCTTCAAGGAACGGCTGGCTCTCGATGTCGCCCACGGTGCCGCCAATTTCCACGATCACCACATCCATGTCCTTGGCGACCTTCTTGATGGTGGCCTTGATCTCGTCGGTGATGTGGGGGATGACCTGCACGGTCTTGCCCAGGTAATCGCCCCGGCGCTCCTTCTGGATCACCGTGTTGTAGACCCGTCCCGTGGTGATGGTGTGGTTCTGGGTGGTGGGGATGCTGGTGAAGCGCTCGTAGTGGCCCAGGTCGAGATCCGTCTCGGCGCCGTCGTTGGTGACAAAGACCTCGCCATGCTGGAAGGGCGACATGGTGCCGGGATCCACGTTGAGGTAGGGATCCATCTTCATCAGCGTGACCTTGAGCCCCCGGGCCTCCAGGAGGGCCCCAAGGGATGCCGCAGCCACGCCCTTGCCCACGCTGGACAGCACACCACCGGTCACGAACACGAATTTGGTCATCAGAAACTCCAACAGAAAGGAATCACCACCAAGACACGAGGGGCACCAAGCGGCACTAAGGTCACAAGACTCTTCTGCGGATGCCATCCCTCATCCGCGGGGCATTGAAATCCAGGATGAAGCCGAGGCGCTTCCCGGTGGGGCGCAGGTCGGTGAGCAGTTGGGCTTCATGGATGGGCAGGATCTGTTCGACGGATTTGAGTTCCAGGATGGCCACCCCTTCCACCAGGCCGTCGATCCGCCCCTCACCCTCACCGAGCGCCTTGTCGGGCGCTCCCTTGGTGCTCTTGGTGTCTTGGTGGTGGATCACGGGGAGGACCTCGTCGCTACATTTCCTCAGGGGCCTGGATGCCCATGAGGAAGAGGCCCTGGCGGAGCGCCCGTGCGGTGGCGGCGCAGAGGGCGAGTCGGGCGTCGCGCACTGGGGCCTCGATGTCGGGCTTGAGGATGGGGCACTGTGTGTAGAAGCCTGAAAAGGTCTTGGCGATGGCCAGCAATTGGCGGGCCAGAGGGGTGGCCATGTGCTCCCGCTGAGCGTTGCGAAGGGCATCCGGCAGGCCCGCCAGCTCGAAGAGCAGGGACTGGGCGGCGGGTTCATCGAGGCCGGGCAGTTCATCGGGCACCGTGGCGAGGTGGAAGGTGAGGGCGGCCACCTCGGGACCCGCGGGAGCGGCCAGGCGGACGGCCTGGGCCCAGGCTTCGCCGGCCTTGCGGAGCACGGAACAGATGCGTGCGTGGGCATATTGCACGTAGGGGCCGGTGTCGCCATCCAGGGCGATGACCCGGTCCCAGGCGAAGGTGATGGGTTTCACGCGGTCATTGAGGGCGTCGAAGAACACCACGGCGCCCAGGCCCAGTTGCTCGGCGACTCTTTCCTTGGAAGGCAGGTCGGGATTCTTCTCTTCGATGATGGCCCGCACCCGGGTGACGGCTTCGTCCAGCACATCCTCCAGGAAGACCACGTTGCCCTTGCGGGTGCTCATCTTGCCTTCCGGCAGCTTCACCATGCCGAAGGGCGCGTGGACCATGCGGCCCTGGAACCAGGGGTCCAGCTTGTTCAGTACGGCGAAGAGCTGCTGGAAGTGCAGCACCTGATCGCTGCCCACCACGTAGAGGCAGCGGTCGAAGGCGTAGGTTTCCTGGCGGTACAGCGCTGCGGCGAGGTCGCGGGTGGCGTAGATGCTGGTGCCATCGGCCTTGAGCACGATGCAGGGGGTCTGGATGCCTGCATCCTCCAGGCGCACGATGCGGGCCCCGCCTTCCCCTTCCTCCAGCAGGCCCGAGGTTTCCAGTTTTGCAACTGCGGCCGCGAGACGGTCCTCGTAGAAGGCTTCGCCATCCAGGGCATCGAAGGCCACGCCCAGGCGGGCGTAGATGCGGTGGAACTCCGCGAGCGAGATCTCCCGGAACCAGGACCAGAGGCGTCTTGCCTCGGAATCGCCCTCCTCCAGGCGGCGGAACCACGCGCGGGCCTCATCGCGCATGGCCGGATCCTGCTCCTCCTCCTGGTGGAAGCGGACATAGAGCTGGAAAAGCCGGAACAGGGGATTGCGCCGCCTCTCGGGGATCTCCTCGGCCCAGGGGAAATCCTGATCGAGCGCAGGATTCTCCGCTTCGGCCCATCGTTTGTAGGCGGCCAGGAGGGTTCCGAACTGGGTGCCCCAGTCCCCCAGGTGGTTGAGGCGCTGCACCCGGCAGCCCAGGTAGCGGTTCACCTGGGCCAGGGCGTGGCCGATCATCGTGGACCGCAGATGCCCGATGGTGAAGAGCTTGGCGATGTTGGGCGAACTGTACTCCACCAGCACCGCCTCATCGTGGTCGGGAGCGCTGCCGAAGGGCGTGGGACCCAGGAGGGCCTCCAGCAGTACCCGGGCGCGGGCTTCGGGCTGGAGGCGCAGGTTCAGATAGGGGCCCGCTGCCACCAGTTCCCCGCCGTCGATCGTCATCCGGGCAGCCAGATCCTGGGCCAGCTTCGGAGGCGGCACCCCCAGGGCCTTGGCCGCACGGAAGCAGGGAAAGGCGAGATCGCCGTGCTCCCAGCTCCGAGGGCGCTCCAGCGCGATATCCTGGCCCGGCAACGCCGAGGCCAGGGAAGCCTTGAACTGCTCCTTTACCTGCTCCATGACCATCCCATGTCCGGAGGCCTGGCGCCTCCGAACAGAATGCCCGTTCCGGCGGCCCCGGGGGAAGGCCCAGAAAGCGCCTGCTGGTGCTTCTTTCGCCTTGACTTCGGACCCTGTACGGGTAGCATGGTTTTTCGCGCTTCCGGTCCGTACCGAGGCCGGAGCAGGAGTCCTGAATGGCCAACCACAAGTCTGCCGCCAAGAAAGCCCGTCGCGACGCCGAAGCCCGGCTTCGCAACCGTGCGAATCGTTCCACCATGAAGACCGCCCTCAAGACCTTCCTGACGGCCGTAGCCGCCGGAAACAAGTCCGAGGCCCAGGCCCTTCTGCCCACCACGCTGGGTGTGGTGGACAAGGCCTGCCGCAAAGGCGTGCTCCACAAGAACGCCGCCAACCGCTACAAGAGCCGCCTCACCCTCAAAGTGAACGCCCTGGCCTAACGGAAGGCGCATGCGTTTCGCAAGGACCCGGTGCGCCGGGTCCTTTTGTCGTTGAAGTCTCGCGTATCCCGGAGGGATGCCGAGATGCCGGAGCCTTCGACCTCCTGGCTTGCCCCGTAGTCGGCGCCCAGTAGGCCAGGAAACTGGGGAGAGCGCCCTGGAGCAAAGCTGGGGAGATTCGTCCCAAGCTCCGCTCCTGGATTCCGCCACAGGCCTTCCCAGAGGGGCCGCCCCGACCAAGGCTATCGGGAAGCCGGTCCTGCTCTCGAAATCTTTGGAGGCCGAAATTATAGGCCTTGAGGCGTCGGGTGGCTTCGAGGTCGTC
>MWBB01000119.1 GCA_002068835.1 Acidobacteria bacterium ADurb.Bin340
GTGGCCAGCCAGATCGTTGTCGAGCGGGTGGGGCGTTTCATCGCCGAAACCGTTGAACAGGATCGGACATGGCCCCTGGAATACGATGTGGCGCTCCCCTTCGATGGCAACCGCCTCAAGGCGGCCCTCATGCTTTCGGACCAGGCCATCGTCGAAGACATCAAGGCGAATCCCGAGCGTGAGTCCATGGGGTCTACCGTGGTGGCCTGCCTTGTCCACGGTGCGCGAGTGACGCTGGTCCATGTCGGAGACAGTCGGGCTTATCTTCTGAACAAGGATGGGATCCGTCAGATCACCCGGGATCACTCCTGGGTCGCCGAACAGGTCGCCAATGGCATCCTGACGCCCGAAGAGGCGCGGAAACATCCCTTCCGGAACGTCATCACCCAGGCCCTCGGGAATGGAGGGGATCTGGACGTGGCCGTCCAGGAGCTGGAAGCCCAGGAGTTGGACCGTCTTTTGCTTTGCTCCGACGGACTGTCGGGAATGGTCTCGGACGACCTGATCTGGAAGATCGTTCAGGAATCCCCATCCCTGGAAAACGCAGTTGAGCGGCTGGTTGAAAAAGCACGAGAAAACGGTGGGGAGGACAATATTACGGTGGTCATCGTGGGGTTCGAACCGGAGGAAATCTCCTGTTCCCACGAAAATCCTTGACGGGTGAACAGGTGGCGTTAGACTTAACTGCCACAATCTCAAAAAAGCGAGGCTCCCAGTGGGTCTTTTCGAAAGCAAGAAGAAGCTGCTTGTCGGCCTGGATATCGGATCCAGCGCGGTCAAGGTCTGCGAACTCCAGGCCGTCGGCAAAGGCGTGAACCAGCGCTACCGTCTCCAAAAGCTGGGGATGGTGCCGGTTCCCCATGACGCTATCGTGGATGGCGACATCATGGATAGCAACGCTGTGGCCTCCGCCATCCGTCAGGTGTTGGCGGAACAGAAAATCAAGGCCAAGGATGTTGCGGTCTCTGTCTCGGGCCAGCAGGTGATGGTCAAAAAGGTGACCTTCCCTCTGATGAGCCCCGCGGAACTGGCCGAGTCCGTCCGTTGGGAGGCCGAGAGCTTCTTCCCGGCGGGGCAGGGGCTCGACTCCTATGCGCTTGATTTCGCGGTGCTTGAAGAGCGCCCGGGCGACGGGAACATGGATGTGGTTCTGGTGGCCTGTCGCAAGGACAAGCTGGAGAGCTACGCAGCCTGCGTGGCCCAGGCGGGGGCGCGTCCCGCGATGGTGGATGTGGACGTCTTCGCGCTCCAGAACGCCTTCGAGGTGAATTCGGCTCCTGGTGCCCGCGACGAGGTGGTGGCCCTGGTCAACCTGGGCAGCACCTTCACCAACATGACCATGCTGGTGGGCAACCGATCCGTTTTCTGGCGCGACATCACCTGGGGTGGCCACCGGTTCACGGACAAGCTGATGGAGGATTGGGGTGTCAGCCGCGAGGGTGCGGAACTGCTGAAGCGCGGGATCCCGGCCGAAGGCCGGAGCCCCGACGAGGTGGAGCCGAGCCTCAATGCCATTTCCGATGCCTTTGCCGATGAATTGAGCCGCAACATTGATTTCTTCCGCTCGAGCTTCAAGGTGGATCGTTTGGATCGCATCTTCCTGAGTGGCGGTGGCGCCAAGGTTGCGGGTCTGACGGACGTCCTTGGCGACAAACTGCGCGTTTCGGTTGATCGCCTGAACCCCTTTCAATTGCTCGAGCTCGACGACCGCTCTGTGGATCCGGCCGCCGTGCGCGAGATCGGATGTGCAGCCGCCGTTGTGGTCGGTTTGGCGCTTCGCCACGGAGGTGATCGATGATCCGGATCAACCTTCTCGGGGATGTCCTGGCCTCGGCTGGGGGCCGCAAAGCCGCGGCGTCTGCCGAGCCGGCCCAGGTCTATGGTCAAGCCGAGGGGAGCGCCCGGTCCAGCCTGCCGATCGCTGGCGTGGCCGTTGGATTGATGTTCGCGCTTCTTGGCGTCGGCTACTACCTGTGGCTGAACCAGCAGGTGGCGCGAGCTGAAGAGACCAAGGTGAAGCTGGAAGCGGAACGGCAGGAACTGGAAAAGTACATCCGCCTGGAGAAGACCTTCCGCGAGCAGAAGGAGGCGCTTCAGAAGAAGCGCGAAGTCATGATGGGGCTCAAGAATGCCCAAAGCTTGCCTCTCTACTTCATGCAGGAGATGGCGAACTGCATTCCCGACGATGTTTGGTTCCGGGAGGTTGAGCAGAAGGCGAATGCCATCACCATCAAGGGCGAGAGCTCAAGCTTCGAGGCCATCAACCTGTTCCGTCTCAAACTGGCTGAGCAGACCAAGTGGTTCGAGGGTGTCAACTATCCGACGGCCAACCGCAAAGGAAACATCGTCGAGTTCACCATCTCCTTCAACCTCAAGAATCCGTCAGCTGAGGTGGCCCGATGAATTCCCAGTTGATGAAACAGGTCCTGATCGGACTTCTGGCGGGGTTGCTCGTCACGGTCCTGATCTGGCTGGCGCTCGGGGGCAAGCGGGATGAACTCCAGGCCCTGGAGGCTTCGAACATCGCCCTGAAGAAGGAAGTCGACAAGGGGTACGCCCTGAAGGCCAACTACGAGAAGCTCCGGGCGGAAGTGGCCGAACAGGAGAAGATGATCGAAGAACTCATCAAGATCATGCCCACCGAAGCCGACAAGGGAGAAATCCCCTATCGGATCAAGAAACTCGCGGATACCGCCGGCATCGAGCAGGTTTCGTTCACCATCCAGCCTGCAACGAAGACCGATTACTACACCGAATACCCTTTCACCTTCCAGTTCAAGTCGGGCTATCACAGCTTCGGGCAGTTCACGTCCCTCATCTCGGGTTACGACAAGATCATCAACCTGAAGGACCTCCAGATGAAACGTGAATCGGGCAAGGGCCTCTACCCTGTTTCAGCCTCCTGCCGAATCTCCGCTTTTGTCTACAACCCCGCTCCTCCGGCGCCTGCGGCCAAGAAGTCGCCTGCCGGAGCAGCCAAGCCGGCGGTTGCCGAGCGGGAGGACTGAACGTGCGTTCTCACCACTTCCTGTCATTCGGGTTGAGCCTGGCTTTGGCCGCTTGCCTTGGTGCCCAGACCCCTCCGGCGGAAACCCCGCCGCCGGTCGCCACCGAAACGGAGCCCAACCCCGAGGCTCTGATCCAGGCCCGCGCCATTCCCTACAATGTGGCCCTCAAGCGGGATCCTTTTGCGACCCCGACCGACATCGAGCAGTCAAGCCGGGGCGACCTGGTGGACGACATCGGGGTCAAGGGGCGCATCATTAGCGGTGGCAAGGTCTACGCTGTGGTTTCAGATTCCCGCGGAGTGGTCCGGCGTCTTCCTGTCGGGCACCGTTTCCGGGATGGAGAAATCGTGGCCGTGAGTGAACACTCTGTCACCTTCCGTCAGTGGGATATCCAGTCAACCAACCGTTCGGTTTTTCGCACCGTCGTGAAGACGTTCAAGCGCGAGGAGGGCAAACGATGAAGGCTCGCCTGAGTTCCTTGCTGGTCGCAGGCGCCGCAGTCCTGGCGGCCATGCCATCCATGCCCCTCGGGGCCACCTCCTCCGAGCGTGAAATCCAGCCCTCTCCCAGCTTGAAGGGCATCGTCCGGGAGGGTGACGGATCGGACCGAGTGAACATCCATGTGGCCATCCCCGGATTCCAGGGGCAGCCTCGGCTGGAGGTGCTTGCTCGTCCTGATCGCGTCGTGGTTGACCTGCCCGGCGTGCTGCGCGGAGACGCGGTGAACCGGAAGGACATCCAGGCCCTCATCGGCGGGATGGTCTCCAGGGTTCGGATCGCCCAGTTCACCACCGCGCCCAACCTGATCACGCGGATGGTGCTCGAGGTCGCCCCGGGTACCCAGGTGGCCGTGCAGCCTACGGCCGAGGGGCTTTCGCTTGATCTTCGTCCGGGGACCGGGAAAGTCCTGGCCAGTCTTGCGCCGACTTCCCGCATTCCCGCCCCTGTTTCCGCTGAACCTGTGGTCCCCGCGCCTGCGCTGGCACGGAAGGAATCCGCCCCGCCGGTTCCCGCCCTCGGCCTGCCCTTCCAGCCCCTCCCGTCGGTCGCGGCTGCCGCCCTGCTGCCGGCAGCTCCCCAGGAGCAGCCCAAGGCTGCGGAAGCGCCTCGGACGGCTGACCGTTCGGGCCGCACCCTGGGCGATGCCGCGACCCGCTACACGGGCTCCCGCATGACCATCGATGTGAAGGGCGCGGAAGTCCGGGACATCCTCAAGCTCATCGCCGAGCACGCGAAGCTGAACCTCGTGGCCGACCCGGAGGTTTCTGGCGCCCAGGACATCCTCTTCTACGACACACCCTGGGATCAGATCCTGGACATCCTCCTGAAGCATGCCGGCCTGGGCAAGGAGATCAGCAATGGCGTGATCCGCGTTGCCAAGGTTGAGAAACTGCAGAAGGAGGAGGAGGACCGCAAGAAGCTGGAAGAAGCCAAGGCCCTGGCCGGGGACCTCCAGACCGTGACGCGGCCCCTGTCCTTCGCCAAGGCCAGCGAGTCCAAGGCCATCATCGAGAAGCTCCTGAGCCCCCGGGGCTCGATCATCGTGGATGACCGGACCAACACCCTGATCCTCAAGGATCTGCCCGGCTACCTGACCCTGGTGGACGATCTGATCGCCACCATGGACATCCAGATCCAGCAGGTCCAGATCGAAGCCCGGGTGGTGGAAGCCACCAAGAACATGATGGATGAGTGGGGCGTCCAGTGGCCCTCTGCCAACACCGTCGGGAACGCCAAGCTCAGCACCCTCAAGTCCGATGGGTCCGGCGGCACCGAGGATGCGATCTGGAGCCGCTACGGGAATGGACAGTCATGGAATAGTGCAGGCGGATTCAACCGGCCGGCCAGCGGCCAGGCTGCGGGAACGGCCTGGACCGCCACGGGTGCTACGGGGCTGACAAATCCTGCTGGCGAGTTCTGGGTTTCCTTCCTCAGCAACCGCATCAGCATCAACGTGATCCTCCAGGCGCTGGAAAAGGACGGGAAGGTCAAGATCGTCTCCTCCCCGAAGGTGGTCACCCAGAACAACAAGCCCGCCAAGATCCTTTCGGGCGAGAAGATCCCCTATCCCACCCAGCAGGGCGGCGCCCAGGGCGGTGCCATCACGGTGGCCTTCGTGGACGCCAACCTTCAGTTGGACGTCACGCCCCAGATCACCAACGATGGCACCATCCTGATGGACATCAAGGTTGAAAAGGCCGAGGCGGATTTCAGCACGACGGTGCTCGGGACGCCGCGCATCCTGCGCAAGGCCCTGGAAACCCAGGTGCTCGTGAAGGATGGGGGCACGGCGGTCCTGGGGGGTGTCTATACGAACTTCTCCACCAAGGAAACCACCGGAATCCCCTACCTTTCCAAGATTCCTGTGCTGGGCTGGCTCTTCAAGAGCCGGAAGGACAACGAGAAGACTGCCGAGCTGCTGGTCTTCATCACGCCGCGGATCCTCAAGTCCTAGGCGCAGTGCCGAACCCCACGAAGAAGGGCCCCATCCGGGGCCCTTCTTCGTGGAGAGACGCGTCGGGTGACGCTTCAGCCCTGCTTGAGCGGAAGGGTGCGCACCAGGCGTTTGCAGGCGCTGCAGAGCAGGGTGTAGGTGTCGGGCGTCTCCCGGTGGTAGGTGAAGCCGGGGCCTTCCACGATGTCCTGGTCCGCCTTTTCCAGATGGCCGAAATGATATTCGGCGATGCGCACGCTTTGGGGGGCGGTGAGGTCGGCGCCGCAGTTGGGGCAGGTGATGGCAGCCATGGGGGCTCCTAAGAGGACGAGGCCGGGAGGAATCGCCAAACCGCGTACGCCGCAAGCCCGAGGAACAGCAGGCCGACCGCGATGCGGAGGATGATCTTTCCGATTTTATAGGCAACCCAGAGCAGGGCGAACAGGAGGATGCCGACGAGGGCGGCGTGGAGAGGCTTCATCGGGCATGTGCATGGAGTCTTGAATGTCCATGCCCCGCCTGGAGTGCTTCGTCGGCGCTCGTCCGCCGTGCATCGGGGATCCGGATGATGCTCACCCACCTGGGATCCCGTTCGTTCGATGGCAGGATCATTCAGCCCTCCCTGGAAGCTATGATGAAGGGCGATGCCCGGGTGCGCCATGCCGGGGCCTGAACCCGCCGCCCGGAGTTTTCCCGAATCCATGCTCATCGACTACGCAGCCATCACCCATCCCGGCAAGGTTCGGAAGAACAACGAGGATGCCTATCTGGTGAGCGTGCTGGATGGCGAAGAGCCGCAGGTGAACAGCTTGCGCCGCCATCCGAACTCCTGCCCCAAGGGCCTTCTGGCTGCGGTGGCGGATGGCATGGGTGGGGCCGCTGCGGGGGAGGTCGCCAGCCGGGAAGGGCTCGCATCCATCGCGCTCTACCTGTTCGGCCACTGGGGGCGCTTCCCGGGCGACCGCGGTTCCGAATCGCTGCTCATGGAAACGCTTCTCGGCGCTGCAGAGGCCGCCAGCCAGGCGGTGCTGCGCTATTCCGATGACGACCGCACCGCCCGGGGCATGGGCTCCACGTTGACCGCCTCTGTGATCTGGGAAGGCCACGCCTACCTCTGCCAGGTGGGGGACAGCCGGGCCTATCTCTACCGCAGGCCTGAACTGGTGCAGCTCACCCAGGATCAGACCCTGGTGAACCAGATGATCCAGAGCGGCACGCTGACCCCCCTGGAAGCCCAGCGGCATCCCCAGCGCAGCATGATCACGCAGGCGCTTGGCTGTCCTCAGCCCGTGAAGGCCGTACTGGGCAAAGTGCGTCTGCGGCGCGGGGACCGTCTGCTGCTCTGTTCCGATGGACTCCACGGCGAAGTGGGCGATGGGGAGCTGAAGGCCATTCTGGATCATGGTTTCTCTACGCGTCGGAGCCTCGAGTTGATGGTTGAGGCTGCCCTGGCCAAGGGGGCCCGGGACAATGTGACAGCCCTGCTCCTCGCCCTGGACGATCCTGCCCTGCCGTTGCCCCATCCACGCCTCGATGTCGTCCGGGTCGAAGGCCCTTCCTCGGGATCTCCCGCAGAGGTCCGCAGTTTTTCCGCCCGTTTGGGGCGCCTCTTCGGAGCCAGATCGTGAGCCTGCTGCAAGGATCCCTGTCGCTGCGCCGTTTCCTGGTGCTGGGGCCCGTTCCCGGGGAGGCCGATCTGGTCGCAGGCCTGGAACAGGACCGATTCCGCCCCTTCGAGGATGGTGTCGAGGAGGAGCGCACCGGATGGTGCGACTGGCGCAACCCCCTGCTCACGCCGCCGGAAGCGGACTGGGTGATGCAGGATCGTTTCGCCCTCTTCGCGCTGCGCATCGATACCCGGCGCGTTCCCAACGTGCTGTTGAAGGCCCACGTGGAACTCCGGGCCCAGCAGATCGTGAAGGAGAAGGATCTCAAGGGGCTGGGCCGCGAAGCGCGGATCTCGCTGCAGGACGAGGTGAAGGCGGAACTGCTCCAGAAGGTCCTGCCCACGCCCAAGGTGGTGGAGGTGGCCTGGGATCTGAAGGGCGGCGTACTCTGGACCACGGCGGGTTCCAGCAAGGTGCAGAGCGCCCTGGTGGGGCTCTTCATGAAATCCTTCGGGTGCGAACTGCAGCC
>MWBB01000120.1 GCA_002068835.1 Acidobacteria bacterium ADurb.Bin340
CCGCCGCTTCCCCGAAGTGCAGGCCGATGCCCATGGCCAGGGGCGGTAGGCCTTCCGCCTTTCGTTCTCCGTTCAGTTCCTCCAGGCCCGCCACCATGGCCCGGGCTGCCCGCACCGCCGATTCGCAGGGCTCCGCCAGGACTTCGGGCGCGCCGAAGAAGGCCATCAGGCCATCGCCGATGAACTTGTCCACGGTGCCGCCGTGGGCATGAACCGCCTCCGCCATGCGATCGAAGTAGCGGTTGAGCAGCGCGATGACCGCTTCCGGCGCCATCCCCTCGCTCAGGGTGGTGAAGCCCCGGATGTCAGAGAACAGCACGCACAGGGCCCGGCGCTCGCCCTGGAGCCCCGGCTGGATGCGGCCTTCCACGATGTCCCGCAGCACCTGGGGGCTCACGTAGCCCGCGAAGACCCGCTTGAGGCGTGACCGCTCCCGCAGGCGTTCCGCCGCATCCCGCAGCCCCCGGGCCGCAGCGCCCAGGGCCAGGCCCGCCAGGGGGGCCGCCGGGAAGAACACCCACCCCTGCCCCAACAGCCCATATCCGGCCGCCAGCAGCGCGAGGCCTCCGGCCAGCGCCACGCCGGTTCCGAACCGGGGGCGGCGTCCGGCGATCCAGCCCACCGCCAGGAGAACACCGGCCAGCAGCCCCCCCCAAGGCCGCGGCACCTCCCGGAGCAGGCCCGGCCCCAGCAGGCTGCGCAGGGCCTGGGCATGGGCCAGCACCCCGGGCTGGGCTCCACCCGGCCGTTCCCAGGCGGCCAGATGCACCGGCAGCGGGTGGCGGTCCTCCCAGACCCCCACGGTGCCCACCAGCACCACCTTGCCGCCGAAGGCCTGATGAAGCCGGTTGGTCTCGCCCGCCCGGGCCCAGGCCAAGGCTTCGTGCAGGGGCACGTAGGGGAAGGCGGACCCGAGTCCGTAATCGATCCAGCCGCGTTCCGCGGTCCGGCCCAGGCGGCGGGCCAGGGTTCCCGTCAGCCCCGGAATGGCCCGACCTCCGGCATCGGCCACCTCCTCGTGTCGGCGCAGCACCCCGTCCGGATCCACGGGCACGAGCAGGAGCCCCGTGGCGTCCTCGCCCACCGCCGCCTGGAAGGGGGCGTGGATGGTTCGGAACCGGTCCCGCCCTTCCGCCACCACCCCCACGACCACCGGGCAGACCCGCCGGAGCCTGAGCAGCCCCCGGAGCAGGGCGGCATCCGAACCCGGCACCAGGGCCTCCACGGGCCGGTCCGGCAGGGCCAGATCCAGTCCCACCGCCCGGGGCTTCGCTTCCGCGAGGGCCCCGAACAGTTCGCCCAGGTGGCGGTGCCACAGGGCCATGGGCTCCGGCAGCGCCTTTTCCGTGGCCTCGTCCCGGGCCAGGATGACCACCTCCGGCGCGGGTCCCGGCGTCCGTCGACGCAGGGCAAAGCCCTCGTCCAGCAGGGCCAGATCCACCCGATGGACCCACGGGGCCCAGGCCAGCCCGAAGCCCAGCGCCAGGCAGGCCAGCCCGCCCAGGACCCGTCGGAACCTAGCCATGACGGGACTCCGGGCAGGTTGGGCTAGACTGGTTCCGTCGCCGCTTTAGCTCAGCTGGTAGAGCGCCCGCCTTGTAAGCGGAAGGTCCTCGGTTCAAATCCGGGAAGCGGCTCCAAGTCATTCACAGGGCTCCCGGGTGGCTCCCGGCGGCAGCCCCAGTTTCTGTTCCCGGGCATGGATGGCCGCCAGCACCTGGGCCTGGCGGTCCCCCATGGCCTTCACGGCCTTGAGGAAGAGGGGGGCCGTGCGGTTCAGGTCCCGCAGACGGGCCCAGGCGAAGCCCTCCGCCAGCAGGTCGAAGCCGGTGTCCACCACGTTCTTGGCGGCATCGTAGAGGTCCCGCGCTCCGCCAGGGATCGGCCGCTTGATCCAGCGCTGCAGCATCTTCCGCAACACCTCGTCACCATCCAGGATGTCGTAGATCTGGGTGAGGCCATCCCGCACCCGCTCGGCGCCGGTGTCCTCCTGGCTGGCCCAGTCCGCGAATGCGCCGAACGTCTTGGCGTCCTTGAACCGCCCCAGCAGCTCCAGGGCCTTCTTGAGCCGCGCCCGCTCCTCGGGGCTGCGCAGCCCCTTGTCCACGGCCTCCTGCCAGCGGCTTTCCAGCAGATCCGGGGGCAGTTCCAGCAGCATCTCCTTCAAGCGCTCAAAGGACCGTTCCTGGGCCTGCTGCACTTCGTTTTCCCACTGGGCGCGCTGCCCCTGGTCCATCTGGATCGTGGCGTTGAAGCGCACCATGCGGGCCCGGATGAAGCAGAGCTCCTGCCGCAGGGCCGCCACCTCGGCGCGGAGCTTGCGCTGCTCCTCCGCGCTCAGGTTCGTGGCCGCAACGGCCATCGCGGGGGGCTGCGGAGCCGCTGCGGATGGGGTTGCCACCGGACCGGCGGGCATGGGGCCCGGATTCCGGAGCAGGGCCACCACCTTCGGGGCCTCGGAGGGACGCTGCGCCACCTGCTGGGCCTGATCCCGGAGCCCGGCCAGATCCGCCCGGGCCGCCTCGGCCTCGGGTCCGTCGGCCTTCAGGGCGGCAGTCGCCGTCTGCACCCGCTCCAGCAGCCCCGTGCCCGCCTGGGCCAGGGGCAGCGGATCCGCGGGCACCGGCGCCGCGGGGAGGGGCGGCAGGCCGCCCTGCAGGCGCCCGGTCATGGCATCGGCGCTGCGCTGGGCCAGGTCCCGGGCCCCTTCCAGATCGCCCGCCAGGGCGCGATCCGCCGCCTGGCCCGCCAGGGCCGCGCTGGCCTGGAGCTGGCCCAGGGCGCTGGGAATCACCTGGGCATCGGGCCGGGCCTGCACCCAGCCCTCGCCCACCTGAGGCCCGAAGTCCACGCCGCCGATGGAGGCCGGCTGCCAGAAGAAGCGCTCCCCTTCCACCAGGAAGGTGGCCTGCACGAAGCCCACGGGGGCCGTGGCCGGCAGAACCCGGGGAGCGCCGGGTTCCAGCCTCAGCGCCACCCCGCGGCTGCGGGCCCAGCGTGCCAGGGCCAGCACCTTGGCCGCCTCGCGCATGCGGTGGAGGTCCGGGAGGTGCCGGGCGTAGGCGTCGTAGCGTGCCGTGATGCCCGACGTGTAGGCATCCAGACCTTCCTGGAAGACCCGTCCCAGGTTTCCTGGATCCTCCAGCATCTGGGTTCGCACCTCGACCCGCGCCTCCCCGAAGCGGACCACGCGGCCCCCGGGATCCACGGAGAGGGCCACGGCGCCGGGACGCAGCCAGGTGCGGCCCCGAACGGAAGCGTTCTGGTCCAGGTAGCCCCGGCGGGCCATGAACTCGTGCATGGCCTGGGCCTGGGCCACATGCCCAGGCACACGGTCCGCCAGATCCGGCGTGGACAGGATGCTCTTGAGGGCCACATCGCCGCGGTAGAAGGCCTGGGCCAGTTCAGAGCGGGGGTCCAGGCCGTCCAGACAGCGGGGCTCCACCACCACGGGGCGCACCCGGGGGTAGAGGCGCATCAGCGCCTCCTCGCTCAGCACCATGCCGTGGAACATCGTCTTCATCACCTTGGACGCCAGCCAGTTCGTGAACTGTTCCTGGGCCCAAGGCACGAAGGCCGCCTCGCCCCGCCGGGCCCGCTCGCCTTCCACCTGGGAGGGGTTCACGCCCATGTTCGTGAGGAAGGCGCCCCACAGCAGGGACAGCAGGCGGTTGGAGGCGGCCTGTTCGCTCAATCGGCCCGCCTTGTAATCGGCCTGGGCCTGTCGCGCTGGACCACCGACCCCCAGCCGGTCGATGGCACCCCAGGTGTCCCCCTGGAGCATGGATTCAATGGCCTGGGACACGCCGGGCGCGCCCAGGTGGCGCAGAGCCTTGGCCACCAGCGCCATGTAGCCGTTCTGACCGCGGCTCTGCTGGCCCCGCTGGGGCTGGAGCACGTCCATGGCCTCGGCAGGGGTCAGGCCAAAGGCCTGGGCGCACTTCCTTGCGAACCGCTGGCCGTCGGGACGATGGGCCAGATCAACGCCAAGCACCCGCACGAGCCGCTCCCCGAAGGTCTGGGCGTAGGCGGGATCCCGCGCCATGCGCTGGGAATCCGCGGCGATGAGCTGATCCAGCGCGCGGCCCGCATCCCGGCCTTCCGCGGTGGGTTCCAGCGTGAAGGAGGGCGAAGGGTTCCGCACCGCTTCGGCCAGCAGATCCCGGTAGGGCAGCGGCCCCGTGGGAAACGCGGGATCGTAATCACCCCACAGCACCACGTCACCTGTGGCGGGATCCAACGCCGCGTAGCGCAGCACGTTGAAGCCCCGCCCCGGCAGGGGGGCTGCGACCGGCCCGGCCATGGGCACGGCCGAGCTGGCGGAAGTTCCGCCCGCGACCGCCCCAACAGAGCGCCGCTGGATGCGCCCACCAACGGGCTGGATCTGGATCGCCTGGCGACTGCCCCCGCGCTCCACCTCGAGGCCGTAGGGAACGCCACTGGCATGGGCGATGCCCACCTGGCGCTGGAAGAGGGCCACATCGGTGACGGGGCGCCCCATGCAGGCCACGATCAGGTCCCCCACCCGAATCCCCGCCGTTTCCGCCGACGAGCCCGGGGCCACGGTCACCACCCGGAGGCCCCCCGCCTCGGCCCGGATTTCAACCCCCAGGGCCGGCCGCGGGGCCGCGGAGGCCGCCGGGAAACCGCCGCTCCCGCTGGGCCGCCAGGGGCGGCGCTGCCAGCGTCAGGAGGGCTGCGAACACAGGGAAGCACCGCGCCAGGAACATGCCGCCTCCAGAAGCCAGGATTGTCGATGGGGTCGGCCCCAGCATACGCCCTGGCACCCCGCCGCGCCCGGCTGGTACCTTCCCCCTATGCCCGAGGATTCCCGCCCCGCCGATGCCCCCCGCCGCCTGCTGCGCCAGGCGGGAATCGTGGGCGCCATGACCCTGCTCTCCCGCCTCACGGGCGTGCTGGTTCAGATCACCACCAACGGCGTGCTGGGCGCCACGCGCATCGGCGATGCCTACCAGGTGGCCTGGCGCCTGCCCAACATGCTGCGGCGCTTCACGGCGGAAGGCACCATGACCGCCGCCCTGCTGCCCACCCTGGCGGAGGTGGAGGCCCGCGATGGCGAATCCGCCGCCCGCACCTTTGTGAAGGACTTCCTGGGCAGCCTGGCCTGGGTGCTGGGCCTGCTGGCCCTGGCAGGCATTCTGGCCATGACGCCCCTCATCGGCTTGCAGATGCTCGGCAAGCTGGCCCCCGATCAGTCCTTCCTCCACCAGCTCCAGGTCTTCGGCGCCGTGCTGGCCGGGCGCAGCGCCTTCCCGCCGGATGTGGCCCTGGCCACCACCCTGGCCCGTCTCATGTTCCCCTACCTGCTGCTGGTGAGCCTCACGGCGGGCATGGCGGCGGTGCTGAACCTGCGGGAGAAGTTCGCCCTGGCCGCCTCGGTGAGCACCTTCTTCAACCTGACCTTCCTGGCCTTCGCCTGGGCCTGGATGGCCCTGCTGCCCACTTGGCGGCAGCCGGACCGCGCGGCGCTGATCTTCGCCTTGGCGGTGCTGGCCGGAGGCCTGGTGCAGCTGCTGGTCCTGGTGCCCGCCTACCGGCGCCTGGGCTTCCGCCTCCAGCCCCGCCTGCGCCTTTCCAACCCCGATGTGCGGCTGGCCCTGCGCCGCATGGGGCCCGGCATCCTGGCGGGCGGCATCCACCCCATCAACGTGCTCGTGAGCACCAGCCTCGCCTCCCAGCTGGGGGATGGCGCCCAGACCGTGCTCAACACCAGCAACATCCTGGGCGAACTGGTGCTGGGCCTCTTCGCCATGAGCATGGCCACCGTGAGCCTGCCCGCCATGAGCCGCCAGGCCGCCGCGGGCGATCTGGAGGGTGTGCGGGGCAGCTACGCCGCGGCCCTGCGGGGTACCGCCTTCCTGGCCCTGCCCGCCAGCGTGGGCCTGGCGGTGCTGGCCTCGCCCATCGTGGCCTTCCTCTTCCAGAGGGGCCGGTTCGATGGCGCCGCCGTGGCCTGGACCGCCGAAACCCTGCCCTACCAGGCCCTCGGCATCCTCTTCATCGCCTCCGCCCGCATCAGCACCCAGGCCCTGAACGCCCTGAAGGACTACCGCGGCCCCGCCCAGTCCGCCCTGCTGGGCTTCACCGCCAACATCCTGCTCTCCCTGGTCCTCATGGGCCCCCTGGGCACCCGGGGCATGGCCCTGGCCAACAGCCTCGCGGGACTGGCGGGCCTCCTCTACCTGGTGCGACGCCTGCACCGGAACCTGGGCCGCCTGCCCGTCCGCGATGTGGGCCGCGGCTGGCTGGCCATGGCCGGAGCCGCCGTGTTCATGGGCCTCCTCACCACCCTCGCGGCCTGGCTGCTGGACCTGGGCCACCACCGGGGCACCCTGGCCCTCGCCCTGCGCCTCTTCCCCCTCATGGCCCTGGGCGCCCTGGCCTACTTCGCCGCCAGCGCCACCCTGAAACTTCCCGAAGCCAAGGGTCTTTGGGGCATGGTTCAGAGAAAAATCAGGAAGTAAAAAGGATGGCACCACGGAAACACGGAAAACACGGATAAAAGCAGAAAAAAAAGCGTTGGAAATATTTAAAAGGTCCTTTTTTGCAGAAAAATGATTTTCAAAAATATATTTTTATTTTTATCCATTAATTTATTTTGAGGTCGCCGGGTTTCCTTTTATTGAAAATTTGTTTGATTGATTTCAAAAAAAATCCATTCAATCGGCACATCTGTAGGACAGCCTCGGATCGCGACTTAGATACCCTTGACAGATATGCTGATGGCATATATTCAAGATGTATCGAAGGAGGCCGCCATGGCCCGCGCCCTGCCCACCCCGGATGAACGCGCCTTTCTGCAGGCCTACGATCCGGGCCAGTTCGACCGACCTTCGGTCACGGTGGATGTGGTGCTGCTGGCCCCGGCGGAGGGCAGCCTGCACACCCTCCTGATCCGCCGGGCCGAGCACCCCTTCAAGGGCCAGTGGGCCCTGCCGGGAGGCTTCGTCGGCATGGCCGAATCCCTGGATGCGGCCGCCGCCCGGGTGCTGGCCACCAAGGCCGGGCTGGAGGGGGTGTTCCTGGAGCAGCTCTACACCTTCGGGGCGCCGGACCGCGACCCCCGCATGCGCATCCTCAGCGTGGCCTACTACGCCCTGGTGGACCACGCCCGCTTCCAGGAAGCTCGGCTGCCCCAGGAGGAGGCCACCGTGGCCAGGCTCGTGCCCGCCAAGACCGGCGACGGGCTCACCGTGAAGGCCCCTTCCGGCAAGGCCCTCGACCTGGCCTTCGACCACCGCGACATCCTGGCCCTGGCCCTGAGGCGGATCCGGGGCAAGCTCGACTACACGCCCATCGGCTTCGAGCTGCTGTCCCCCACCTTCACCCTCTTCGACCTGCAGAAGGTCCACGAGACCGTGCTGGGCCGGAAGCTCAACAAGGATTCCTTCCGCCGCCGCCTCCTGGCCTCGGGCCAGCTTGAAGCCACCGGCGACATCCAGGAAGGCGTGGGCCACCGCCCCGCCGCCCTCTACCGTTTCAGCGGC
>MWBB01000121.1 GCA_002068835.1 Acidobacteria bacterium ADurb.Bin340
GATGGTGATTTCGGATCTTTCCGAGATGATGGCCGAGCTGAAGGTGGGGGAGCTGGATGTGGTGAAGGCCAAGGCGGGCCAGCCGGCCGAAGTCTCGGTGGATGCGCTGCCCAACCGGATCTTCCAGGGCAAGGTGTTCACGGTGGCTTCGGGCACGGAGCGGCCCGCGGGCGCCAGCTTCAACAACACCCAGGAGGCTCAGACCTACAAGGTGCGTATCCGCCTGGAGGGGCGTCCGGAAGACCTGGCCGTGCTCCGGCCCGGCATGAGCGCCCGGATCGCGATCCTGACCGCCGAGCGGAAGAGCGTTCTGGCGGTGCCCCTGGCGGCCATCCAGGAGCGGGACACCAAGGCTGGCGGCCTGGGCCTGATGAACGGCACCCGCAGCGTGGTGTTCGTGGTGCAGGACGGCAAGGCCCAGGAGCGTCCCATCACCATGGGGCTGGGCACCCGGCGCGCCGCGGAAGTGCTGGAGGGGCTGAAGGAGGGTGAATCGGTCGTCACCGGGCCCACCAAGGCCCTGCCCACCCTGGCGGACGGTTTGGCTGTGAAGACGGAAGCGCCGGTCCGATGAGCGGCTGGACCCGCTTCCAGGAAACCTTCCGGGCGGCGCTCCAGAGTCTCTGGGCCCACCGCCTCCGCAGCGCCCTCACCACCCTGGGGATCATCATCGGTGTGGCCTCTGTGCTCACGGTGGTGAACCTCACCCGGGCTCTGGAAGGCCGGATCATGGCCGAGGTCCGCCGGGAAGGCAGCCACACCTTCTTCCTGAGTTCCTGGGTGCCCATGTCGCGCTTCCGGACGGCCCGCATCACCCGCATGCCCATGGATGTCCAGACCGTGCGGGAACTCAGGGAACTGGTGCCCTCCATCCAGATTGCAAGCCCCCAGGCGAGCATCTTCAGCCGGGAGATGCTCGCGAAGGTGGGCAGCCTGACGCGGCGGCTCTCCTACCTGACCTGTGTGGATGAGCACGGGCTGGACCTCTCGAACCAGGAACTGGCCTTCGGGCGGGGCTTCACGGCCACAGACCGCATCACGCGCGCACCCGTGGTGGTGCTGGGGCCCAAGGTGGCCGAGGATCTCGGATTCACCGAGGCCTCCCTGGGCAAGACCTTCACCCTGGGGGGGCAGACTGCGGAACTGGTGGGGATCCTGAAACCCCAGGGGGAGATCCCGTTCATGCCTTCCGAGGGAGGCGACGAAGAGGATTCGGCCATCTGGGGGCCCGATGGCATGGTCTACGTGCCCTTCGGGAGCTTTCGGGAACTGGGGCGGCCGGGCACCTTCGACAATCCCTTCTGGCGGCTCCAGGTGGATGGCCGCGTGCCCGTGGCCGAGGCCGAGGAGAGCCTGCGCCTGGCCCTGCGGCAGATCCGGGGCCTCCGGGGCGATTCGCCGGACAACTTCATGCTGGAGAGCAACAGTCGCCAGATCGAGCGGGTGGAGAAGATCGGAAGCACCCTGATGATGGCCAGCGGCGCCATGGTGGGCATCAGCCTGCTGGTGGGCGGCATCGGGGTGATGAACATCATGCTGGTGAGCGTCACGGAACGCACCCGGGAGATCGGTGTGCGCAAGGCGCTGGGCGCGCGGCGCCGCAACATCCTGGTGCAGTTCCTCATCGAGGCGGTGGTGCTCTGTGTGGCCGGAGGCCTCCTTGGCGTGATCCTGGGGGTCGCCCTCGGCACCGCCCTCAGCCAGGTGCTCATGAAACACTTCGGCGGCGTTCCCCTCTGGGCCCTGGGCTCGGCCTTCCTGGTCCCGGCGGCGGTGGGACTGACCTTCGGGCTCTACCCCGCGCATCGCGCCTCGAAGCTGGATCCCATCGAGGCCCTTCGGTACGAGTAGCTTCAGGAACCCTGGAGGATCCGATCCACGGCCTCCACCAGATGATCGGCTTCGGCCTGGATGCTCAGCAGCGGGTGCTCCCCGGGCACGGCTTCGCCGATGCCGAGGAAGGGAATGCCCGCGGTCTGGGCCGCATCCCGGTCGTGGGGGCGGTCGCCCACATAGAGGTGGGGGCCCGGGCGGCCATCGATCACCCGCTGGATGAGCCCCGCCCGGTCGTGTTGGGGGATGCTGCCCTGGCGGGGGATGGCGGGTTCGACGCCGAGGGCTTCTGCCTTGAAGGCCAGCACCGCGGGCGTGTTGCCGGAAACCAGCCAGACTTCCTGATCGGTCTGGGCCAGGCGGGCCATGCCTTCGAGAATGCCCAGGAATGCAACAGGCGACTTCCCATGGGGATGGTAGGCGGCCCTGAAGTGGGCGAGGCAGATCTGGTCGTAGGCCTCGTAGCCTTCCGGGGTGAGGGGCAGGCCGAAGCGGGCGCGGTGCAGCTCGTCCACGATCTCCCAATCCGTGGAGCCGGTGCAGGCCATCAGCTCTTCGGCGCTGGGCTCCTGTCCCCACAGCTCGCCCAGGGCTTGGCGCAACAGCACATAACCCCCGCCGAAGGTGCCGAGGGTGCCGTCGAGATCGAAGCAGATGGGCATGGCGGATCCGTGACCGGGAGCCCTCAGGATAGTCGCTATCCTCGCCTGGGCACTCCTAGGGGATGAACGACGATGCTGCTTCGCTGCTGGTTCCTGCTGATGTTTGCTTCGGGCCTGCTGGGAGCCGGCGAGGGCACGGTGCTGCGGTACCGGGCAAAGCTGCACCTTCGGGGCGAGGTGGCTCCCGTGGAGACCCGCTTCACCCTCAGCCTCGGGCCGGTGGCGGAAACCGCCAACCGCAAGAAGCTGCCCCGCCTCGCGCCCTGGCGGCTGGAGGCCACCCAGCAGGTGGGTGGCGCATCCCAGGCGCTGCTGCTGGCTCGCCTGGAGCGGATGCTCTACTTCTCCGGCCCGGCGGCGGAAACGGAGATCCAGAACCTGGTGGTGCGCTACAGCGATCGCCCCTGCAGGGTCTGGCGGGTCAAGGCTCCGGAGGGGCTCACCGTCTTCGTCTACCTGGTGGAGATCGCACCGGGATTGCTGGCCCTGTCCCACTTGTCAGGGCAGTTCCAGCAGGGGGATCTGATCTCCGCAGAGATCCAGCTGGAAACCATTGGGGTGGGCCCCAAGGCCGGACCAGCCGAGCAGGGGCAGGCGCTCCTGTCCACCCTGAGGCGCATGGCAGCAGCGACGGCTGACGGGACGGATGCGTCCGATGTGCCTGTCCGGGTGCAGTGATCAATTCCCCTGAGGGGTCAGGTTCATCTGGGTCTTGCGCTGTTCCCGCTCACCGGCGCCGGAGCTGCTGGTTTCCCGTGTGTGGCGGAGCACCACCAGACGGCCTCCATGGATGCCGAAATGGAATTCCTCCTTCTGGCTGCTCTCGAAGCTGACCACCATCAGGGCCCGTCCTTTGATCCGCATCTGATGTTCCGCCGCCAAGGGCACGCCATCGGGCCCCACCCAGACCTTGGCGGTGGCTTCGAGGCTTTTGACGTATTTCTGCTGCCGTTCTCCCAGGCGCGGCGAAACCTTCAGCCTCAGGAGGCGCGCCGGGCGCCCCTGCCAGGGCTCGTCGCGCACGTCCTCGATCCGGGCCTGCTCCAGGCTGCGCAGCAGCTCCTCGGCGCCGTTGAGGTATTCGAGGATGTCCGTGGGACTCAGCGCGTCCAGGGCCTGGCGGGTGGGTGCCCCCTTGCCCGGATCCTGGGCCCGGGCTTCCTGGAGCGCCGCCTGCAGCAGGGGCCGGCCCCAGCCCATGCGCAGGCCGGCAGGACCTTCCTCCACCCAGGCCGCGGCCTTGCCCTGGGTGATCTCCGGTTTCTTGTCATCACCGCTTCGGCTCCAGAAGGTGTAGTCCACCTGGGCCCTGAGGGGCTCTGGACGGGTGAACCGCCCCAAGGTGGCCTTGAGGTCCTCCAGGGCATCGGCCGAGAGGGGGAGGGCCGCCAGAAGCAGCAGGGTCAGCGAAAGGTGCATGGAAACTCCGGGTCCAGGAGAGAGGTGCCGCAGATCACGGTAGGGGTTCCGGTGGGATTTTGGCCTACGGAGGCGGCTTCGGCCTCGTTTATCCTTAACTTTTGGGGGAGCCATGCCCTTCAAGGACGAGTGCGGCGTCTTCGGGATCTATGCCCACCAGGAAGCCTCCCGGCAGACCTACCTGGGGCTCTACGCGCTCCAGCACCGGGGCCAGGAGGCGGCGGGCATCTGCAGCCGGGATGGGCGCGAACTGATCCTCCACAAGGACCAGGGTTACGTCGCGGATGTCTTCAATGAAACCATCCTGGACCGGTTGAGGGGGCAGGCGGCCATCGGCCACACGCGCTACTCCACCACGGGCGGTAACGTGGCCAGTGCCGCGCATCCTTTCCTGGTGCGGGGACGTTTCGGGCAGGTGGCCCTGTGCCACAACGGCAACCTCACCAACACAGAGCAGCTGCGTTCGAAGCTCATCGAAGAAGGCCATGTCTTCACGAGCCCCTCCGATTCGGAGGTGATCCTGGCGCTCATCAACCGGGCCAAGGCGGATCGCCTGGAAGACGCGGTCCATGAAGCCCTGGGCCAGGCCGAGGGCGCCTTCTCCCTGCTGATCCTGGCGGAGGATCTCTTCATCGCCGTGCGGGATCCCCGCGGTTTCAGGCCCCTGGCCCTGGGGCAGCTGGGCGATGGCTGGGTGCTGTCCAGCGAGACCACGGCCTTCGATCTGGTGAATGCCACCTACATTCGTGAAGTGGCCCCGGGCGAGATGCTGATCCTGCCTTCAGGCTCCCGGGAGCCCGTCAGCCGGTTCACGGACAAGCCTGCGGCGCCGAGCCCCTGCGTGTTCGAGCACGTCTATTTCGCCCGTCCCGACTCCCTGGTGTTCGGACGCAGCGTCATGGCCACCCGCCGGGACATGGGCCGTCGGCTGGCCCTGCGCTACCCGGTGGAGGCGGATCTGGTGGTTCCCGTGCCGGATTCCGGAGTCCATGCGGCCCTGGGGTATTCGGAAGCCAGCGGGATCCCCTTCGACTTTGGTCTGGTGCGCAACCACTATGTGGGGCGCACCTTCATCGAACCCAAGCAGTCCATCCGATCCTTCGGCGTGAAGGTGAAGCTGAATCCCTGCCGGGAGCTGCTCAAGGGCAAGCGGGTGGTGCTGGTGGATGATTCCATCGTGCGGGGGACCACCTCCCGGAAGATCGTCCAGATGGTGAAGGAGGCGGGCGCGGCGGAGGTCCACCTGCGGATCTCCAGCCCTCCGACCACCCACAGCTGCTTCTACGGCATCGATACGCCCACCCGGAACCAGCTCATCGCCGCCACCCACACCGTGGACGAAATCCAGGCCTTCCTGGGGGCCGAAACCCTGGGCTACCTCACGGTGGACGACCTCCAGGGCGCCATGGGCGACCAGGATGGCAAGGGTTTCTGCTACGCCTGCTTCACCGGCAATTACCCGGTGGCGGTTCGCAACGGGAAGGCATGACCGGCGCTGCGGGTGCCAGCGGGCCCCTGCAGGCCCGCTTCGAGGATGGATTGCGCTTCCTGGCTGCAGCCCTGGCCCTGGGAGCCTCGGCGCGGAGCGATGCGGCCTCCGTGAGCGCCGCCCTGGACGCCCTGCGTTGCTTCCTGGCCGTTTTCGATGCGGCTGCCCAGCGCCGCCTTCCGGACCCCGAAGGCGAAATGGCCCGCCTGCGGGATCAGTGCTTGGCCCTGCTCACCATCCGGCAAACCTCCGCCGATGCGGCCTTCCATGCACTCGAAGCCGCGAAGCTGGCGCGGGATCTGGCCGCGCGGTTGCTGCCGAAGCTCATGGCGGGATGATGTTCAGAACACGCCGCCGCCCAGGGGGAACATGTGGTGCACGATGTTCCCCCCGGAGCGGACAACGTTGGGATCCATCCAGACTGGCATCCCGGGCGTCGCGGGGAAGGGGATCGAAGCCCCCGCGGCGATGAGGCGCAGGCGGCCCCGGAGGAAGTCCACGCTCGCTCGCGCTTGTCCCACCGGGGCCGGTGCCTCGTCCTCCACCACAACCACGGCGCCCGGGAGGTTCCGGAACAAGGCCTTGCCATCATCCTGAAGCCACGCAGCCACCAGGGCGGGGGCGGGGGGGCCGACAGGGCGCGGCGGAGGCGGAGGGGGCGTCGTCAACATGGGAAGGATTACCCTGACTACATGCCGGAGGTGCTGTCCTGGTTCCCGAATTGAAGATCGCCCTTCTCGGGCCGACCGCCTCAGGCAAATCCGCCCTGGCGGTGGCCCTGGCCCAGCGGCTGGGGGCCTGGATCGTCAATGGAGACCCTTTCCAGGCCTACCGAGGTCTGGCCATCGGAACTGGTCAGCCTGATGAACGGGAGCAGGGCGGTGTGCCCCATCTGGGCTATGGGGAACTGGATCTGGATACGGTGCTGGATCCGGCCTCTTTCGGGGATCGGGTGCGAGGCTGGCTGGCCCAGGCGCCCCGGGCGATCCTGGTCACGGGGTCGGGTCTCTACCTGAGGGGCATCTGGGAGCAGCTGGGGCCCCCGGTGGAGGTGCCTGGTGCCCTGACTGAACGGGTCAGGGCCTGGCAGGCGCGACTGGGGCCGGAGGTCCTCCACCGGTTCCTGCGGGCGGTGGATCCGGCCCGGGCGTCGGTCCTGCATCCCCGGGACGGGGCGCGGATCCAGCGGGCCCTGGCCCTTCATCTGGCCACGGGAAATCGGCCCTCGGATCTGCTGGAACCCCAGCGGCGGGGGATTCCCGTCGGATGGAAGGCCCTGGTGGTGTTGCCGGTCCGGGAGGCGCAGCGGGAGCGGGTTGACCGGCGGGTTCGAGCCATGGTGGCGGCGGGTTGGCCCGCGGAGGTGGAGCGCATCCGGCAGGGCGGCCTGGAGGCGGCCCTGCGCCGTCTCCGGCCGCTGGGCTACGAGGCCTGGCTGGACTCCAGGGATCCCGAGACCACGATCTCTGGAATCATCCGGAGCACCCAGGCCTACGCCAAGCGCCAGGTGACCTTCTTCCGCAACCAGTGGCCGGAGGTGGCCGCCTGGGACCCGGACCAGGAGACGGTGGAACAGGCCCTGGAGCGCCTCAGCGGCCCAGCAGCAGGGCCGGAAGGGCCAGCGCAGCGGCAAGGCCCAGACAGCAGAGGGCCAGGAAGGGCGTAAAGGTCGCGCAGATGCCCCGCCACAGATCCGTGCGGTGCATCCGGGCCAGGGCCATGCCCTTGAAGACCAGACCCACCAGCAGGGCTGCCGTGGCCGCAAGGCTGGCGAGGATGCCCAGGATGGGCACCAGACTCAGCAGGTGAAGGGGCAGCAGCAGCAGGTTGAGGATGGCCATGGCATAGGCATCGCCCCGGATGGTCTGGAGGAGGCCCACCTTGGCCTTGGTGCCGCCCCAGATCCAGAGGCAGGCATGGTCCACGGCTCCCGCGAGCAGCATGCCGAGGAAGGTGAGGGCCGGGAGTGGCCCACACCTCTCGTCGTCAGTAGATGTCGCTACGGGTGTTGAAGACGTTGAACTTGCCGGTCGGCGTCACG
>MWBB01000122.1 GCA_002068835.1 Acidobacteria bacterium ADurb.Bin340
GGGCTCACGGTGCGGCGCCTGCCGGGCCTGGATGCCGCCCGCCTCACCGTGGGCACCGAAGCGGAAGCCCGGGCGGTGGCCGGGGCGCTGGGGGTGGCGCTGCCCGAGCCGAGCCCGCTGCCGAAGCGGCGGCTCCTGGTGCTGGATGTGGATGGGGTGCTGCTGGAGGTGGGCCGCAGCTTCATGGAGGCCGTGGCCCGGGCCCTGGCGGAGCTGCGCCCCGGCATCGCCTGGAGCGACGGCGATTTCCAGGCATTCAAGCGCCTCGGCGGCTTCAACAACGATTTCCGTCTCACAGCGGGGGCCCTGGTGGCCTCGGACGTCGGGCTGATGGAGGCGGTCCGCGCCGGGGACGGCCGCGGCCTGGCGGCCCTGGAAGCCCGCATGGCGGAGCTGGAACCCTCCTGCAAGGCCGTGGTGCAGCGGCACTACGAGGCCACCCGCTTCCAGGAGAAACCCACCGTGAACCGCGAGGACCTGGCACTCCCGGGCTGGTCCGTGGCTGTCTACACGGGCCGTCCGCCTGAGGAGTGGGATCTGGCCCGGGAGGTGCTGGGCTTCGATCTTCCCGCCATCGCCGATGGGGCGCCGCATCTGCGCAAGCCCCAGCCCGGCGGCCTGCTCCAGTGGGCCGATGCCTTCCAGGCGGACCTCATCGTGTTTGCGGGCGATACGGGCGACGACGCCCGGGCTCTGGCTGAGGCCAAGATCCTGCGCCCAGAACTGGACTGGCGCTTTGCCGCCATCGGTCCGGACCGTGCGCGGTTGGGCGGTGCCTTCGCTGAACCCACCCTGCGGGATTTGATCTCGCTTCTGAAGGAGCTGTGATGAGGCAGGCACGGATCGAACGGACCACCACGGAAACCCAGGTGCGCCTGGAGCTGAACCTCGACGGCGGGCCCTGCGCGCTGGAGACGGGCCTCGCCTTCTTCGACCACATGCTGGCGCAGCTGGCCCGCCACGGCGGCTTTGGGCTGGAGGTCACGGCCCGGGGCGACCTGGCGGTGGACAGCCACCACCTGGTGGAGGATGTGGGGCTCTGTCTGGGCGAAGCCCTGCGTCAGGCCCTCGGGGATCGGCGCGGCATCGCCCGGTTCGGGGAGGCCCATGTGCCCCTGGACGAGGCCCTGGCGCGGGTGGTGGTGGACCTCAGCGGGCGGCCCTGCGCCGTGGTGGAGGCCGAGCTTCCCTCCGTGATCCTGGGCAACGGGTTCCAGACCGAGATGGTGCGCGAGTTCCTGCTGGCCTTCGCCGCCCGGGGCGCCTTCACCCTCCACGCCGATGTGCTGCGGGGCGTGAACACCCACCACAAGATCGAGGCCCTCTTCAAGGCCTTGGCCCTGGCCCTCCGGCGCGCCTGCCGCGTGGAAGGCCAGGATCTGCCCTCCACCAAGGGCACCCTCACGGAGTAGCGATGATCACCCTGATCGATTACGGCGCCGGCAACCTCCACAGCCTCGAAGGGGCCCTGGATTCCCTGGGCTTCGCCCACCGTCGTGTTGCGCGTCCGGAGGATGCCCCCTCCGAGGGGTTGCTGCTGCTGCCCGGCGTGGGTCACTTCGGCGCCGCCCAGGCGGCCCTGCGGGCCACCAGTTGGTGGGATGCCCTGCCGCGCCGGGTGACGGAAGGCCGCCCCCTGCTGGGCATCTGCCTGGGCCTGCAGCTCCTGGCGGAAGGCAGCGAGGAGGCCCCGGGTGTTCCGGGCCTGGGCCTGTTGCCGGGCTTCGCTCGGCGTCTCGGTCCCGGCGTGAAGGTGCCCCACATGGGCTGGGCGCCGGTGAAGCCCGTCGAGCCTGGGTTCAAGGGGCCTGGATACCCGGAGCCGGGCTTTCCGGAACCGGGCTGGCTCTACTTCGTCCACAGCTTCGCCCTGCCCGTGACCACCGCGACCCTGGCGACGGCTGAACACGGCCGGCCCTTCACGGCCCTGGCGGGGCAGGGGCGGGTGCTGGGCTTCCAGCCCCACCCCGAGAAAAGCGGCCCCTTCGGTCGGCGCCTCCTGGCGGCGGCCCTGTGTTTCCTCGGCGAATCCCCCTTTCCGGAGTTTCCATGCAGCTGATCCCCTCCCTCGACCTGCGCGGCGGCCGCGTGGTGCGGCTGCGCCACGGCGATCCCGACCGCATGACCACCTATGACCTGGAGCCCGAAGCCTGGCTGGAGGGCCTCGTCCGGGCGGGCGCCCAGCGCATCCACTTGGTGGACCTCGATGGCGCCTTCGGTGAGCCGCGTCAGCCGCTGTTCCGACGGATCCCCCGGCGCTGGCCGGAGGTGCGCTTCCAGCTGGGGGGCGGTCTCCGCACCCGAGGCGCCGTGGAGGATGCCCTGGCGGAGGGTTTCGATGCCGTGGTGGGCACCCTGGCGGTGGAGCGGCCTGCGGAACTGGCAGCCCTGCCGCCGGGTCGCGTGGTGCTGGCCCTGGACCTGAAGGTGGGTCGGCTCTGCGTGCGGGGCTGGCAGTCCCTGGCGGACTGCGCCGATGCCGAGGTCTTCGAGGCCCTGCGGAGCCTGGGCTTCGATCAGGCCCTCGTCACCGATGTGGGGCGCGATGGCACCCTCGAAGGCCCCGGACTGGAGGCGATCCGCCGCGTCGCCCGAGAGGGCTTTCAGGTGCAAGCCTCCGGCGGCCTACGGGATCTCGCGGACCTCCAGGGGTTGGCCTCCGAGCCCGGCGTGACCGGCGCCATCGTGGGCCGCGCGCTGCTGGAGGGTCGGCTGGACCTGTCCGATCCCGGCCTGCGACCCTTCCTGGGAGGGGTCTGAGATGGCGGCGAAGCGCATCATTCCCTGCCTGGATGTGAAGGATGGCCGCGTGGTGAAGGGCATCCACTTCCAGGGCCTGCGCGACATGGGCTCGCCCGTGGACCTGGCCGCCCGCTACGACACGGAGGGCGCCGACGAGCTGGTGTTCCTGGACATCACGGCTTCGAGCGACGCGCGCGAAACCATGGCGGACGTGGTGGCGCGCACGGCCCGGGTGGTGTTCATCCCGCTGGCGGTAGGGGGCGGCATCCGGTCGGTGGCGGACGCGCGGCGCATTCTCACCAGCGGCGCGGACAAGGTCTCGGTCAACACCGCGGCGGTGCGGCGGCCGGAGCTGATTACGGAGTTGAGCAAAGAGTTCGGCTCCCAGGCGGTGGTGCTGGCCATCGACGCGCCCCGGGATCCGGCGAAGGGCTGGCGGGTCTTCGTGGAGGGGGGCCGCAGGCCCACGGAGCTGGCGGCCCTGGACTGGCTGGAGCGGCTCGTGACCCTGGGGGCCGGGGAGATCCTGCTCACCTCCATCGACCGGGATGGCACCGGCAGCGGCTTCGACCTGGACCTGCTGCGGGTGGCCTCCACGCTACCCATCCCCGTCATCGCCAGCGGTGGAGCCGGTGCCCCGGAGCATTTCCGGGAGGCGCTGGAAGCCGGCGCCGACGCCGTGCTGGCGGCCTCCGTCTTCCACGAAGGACGCATTCCCATCCCCGATCTCAAGACCTTCCTGGCCATGTCAGGCCTGGACCTCCGACGGTGAATCCATGAACGACGACACGCTGAAGTTCGATGACAACGGCCTCATGCCTGCGGTGGTGCAGAGCCCCGAAGGGGAGGTGCGGATGCTGGCCTGGATGAACGGCGAGGCCCTGGCCCGCACCCGCGCCAGTGGCTTCGTGACCTTCTGGAGCCGCAGTCGGCAGGCCCTCTGGACGAAGGGCGAAAGCAGCGGCAACCGCCTGCGGGTGCGAACCCTGGCCGCCGACTGCGATGGCGACACGCTGCTGGTGGTGGCGGAGCCGGAAGGTCCTACTTGCCACTGCGGCACGGAGAGCTGCTTCGATGGCGAAGGCGCCGCGCTGCCCGCACTGCCCTGGCTGGGGCGGCTGGAAGCCCAGCTCCGGCGGCGGCGCGCCTCCGCCAACCTGGAGGGCAGCTACACCCAGAAACTCTTCGCTCGGGGCGCCGAGCGCATCGGCAAGAAGGTGGTGGAGGAGGCGGGCGAGGTGGCCCTGGCGGCCCTGGCCCTGGAGCACCGCGCCACGCCGGAGCGCCGCGCGGCCTTTGTGGACGAGGCGGCGGACCTCCTCTTCCACCTGCAGGCCCTGCTGGTGTCCCAGGGGCATTCGCTGGTGGAGGTGGCGGAGCGCCTGCGCCAGCGCCACCGGGAAGGATGAAGCCCATGCCGACCCACACCCCGCACTACCCCGACCTGCTCTTCGCCGCCGCGGCTCGCCTGCGCCGCTGGGAAGGCCGCCTCATGGATCTGCTCCAGCGGAGCGGGTACGCGGAGCTGCGCCCCAGCCTCGTGATGCGCGAGGCTGAAGGCGAAAACCGCGTGCGCTTCTTCGATGGGGATCACCTGGTGGCCCTTCGCTGGGACTTCACGGAGGCCCTGGCGCGGATGCTGGTGCGCCGCTTCCCGGAGCCGCCGCCCCGGGTGAGCTATGCGGGCGCAGTGTTCCGGCGGCCCGCCTCCTCCTGGGAGCCCGTGGAGCGCTTCGAGGTGGGCTGCGAGCGCCTGTCCGTGGATCCCGGTGAGCGGGCAGAAGCGGATCTGGAATTGGCCCAGCTCCTCATGGCGGTGCCCGGCGCCCTGGGCCTCCAGGGGGGCCTCCTGCACCTGGGCAGCGCGGCCCTGCTGGCCAAGCCCCTGGAGGCGGAGAATCTCCCGGAAACCCTGGCGGCCCGGGTGGCTGCGTGCCTGTCGCGGCGGGCCCCCCATCGGGCCTTCGAGGCCCTGGAAGGCCACCCGGCGGCCCGCCGCCTCACGGAAC
This sequence comes from Acidobacteria bacterium ADurb.Bin340, assembly GCA_002068835.1. Taxonomy (GTDB): domain Bacteria; phylum Acidobacteriota; class Holophagae; order Holophagales; family Holophagaceae; genus MWBB01. The sequence continues at coordinate 4,752 of MWBB01000122.1, forward strand.
ACCTGGAGCGCCTTTCCCAGCCGCCGGATGGACCCGAGCTCCTGGACACCCTGGGCGAGGGCCCCTATGCCGATCTGCTGGCGGAGGAGCGCTCCCACCTGGCGCGGGCCCTGGTCCGGCTGACGCCGCTGCTGCCGGAGGGGCTGACCCTCCAGGTGGATCCGGCGGATGTCTCGGGCCTCGGCTTCTACACGGGCCCCACCCTGCGCCTCTGGGCCCCCGGGGCCCAGCGGGAGCTGGCTGCGGGCGGCCGCTACGACGGGCTCTTTCCACAGTTGGGCCGCCCCTGGAGCGCTGCGGGCTTCTGCGTGCGCCTCAGCGCCCTCCTGGATCTGGCGGAAGCCCGCCCGGACCTCTTCGAAGGAAGCGAACCATGACCAAGGACCTGATGATCGCCCTGCCCAAGGGGCGCCTGGGGGAAGCCCTGATGGCGCGGCTGGAGGGCACGCCCCTGGCCCTGGATCCTGGCGCCTTGCGCTCCCGGGTGCTGCGGATCCCCACCGCCACGCCCGGCCTGTCGGCGCTGCTGCTGAAGGGTGCGGATCTGCCGCGCTACGTCTCCGCAGGCATCGCCGCCCTGGGCGTGGTGGGCTCGGACACCCTGGATGAACTGGATGCCGATGTGCTGGAGGTGCGCGATCTGGGCCTGGGCGTGTGCCGGCTCTCGCTGTGCGCCCCGGGTGGCGTGAGCCTGGAGGACCTTGCGCGAAGGCCCCACCTTCGCCTGGGCACGAAGTTCGTGCGGTCCACCGCCGCCTGGTTGCGGGAGCAGGGACTCACGGCAGAGCTGGTGCCCCTTCAGAGCAGTGTGGAGCTTGCGCCGGTGCTGGGTCTGGCGGATGCCATCGTGGATCTGGTGGAAACCGGCGGAACCCTGCGGGCCCACGGGCTGATGGAACTGCACACCCTCAAGCGCACCTCTGCCCGCCTCATCGCAAGCCGGGGTTCTTTTCTGAGTGAACCCCGGCGGATGGATGCGCTCATCCGATGCCTGGCGGAGGCTGCGGCCTGATGCAGCGAGGCCCCGCCGGGGCGGGGCCTCGCTGAAAGGGTGGAGCTTAGAAGATCGGATCGCCCGGCTTGCGGCGCCAGGGCTCGGCCTTGGATTTGCCGTCGGTCTTGGGCTTGGCATCCTTGGCGGCGGCCAGGGTCTGGAGCAGGGTTCCGCCGAGCTGGGTCGCGGCCACCTTGGTGATGGCGGGCTTCAGCACGGGCTCGCTCACGGGGCCGGCGGCAAGCTTGGGCGCGGTGGGCCGGGCGGCCTGTTCCTTGAGGCGCTTGTCATACCAGGCGCGACGCTTGGGGTCCACGCGGCTTGCAAGCAGCGATCCCCTGCGGGTGGCCGTCACCTTGGGCTTCAGTTCCTTGCGGTCCTCCCGGTGCTCGGACTCGGGGTTGGACGCCTCTTCGAGGATCTTGGCCAGGTCAGCCAGGCTGCGCTTGATCATATAGGGTTGCACCTCTCTCTGGGCCGGCATGGCCCAACTCCCGAGCATAGCGCCGTGCCATGCGGTTTACCAAGGTGATTTCCAGCATTTTCAAGGCCATTTCGCCGCAGGTCCCGAAAACCCGTCCCAATGCCAACGGGGGGCCGGAGCCCCCCGTTGGACGCGATCCTGGTTGAAGGCTCAGGCGAACTTGGAGGTGTAGCGGGCGATCATCAGTTCCTCGTTGGTGGGAACCACGGCCACGGCCGTGCGGCTGCCCGGGGCGGAGATGAGGCGATCGTCCTTGCGGCGCTCGAGGTTGGCGGCCTCGTCCAGCTGGATGCCCAGCAGGTTCTTGAGGCGGCTGCACACCCAGTTCCGGATGGAGGGGCCGTTTTCGCCAATGCCTGCCGTGAAGGTGATGGCATCCACGCCGTCCATGGCGGCGGCATAGGCGCCCACATACTTGAGCACCCCATAGGCCAGCACTTCATGGGTCAGGCGGGCCCGGTCATTGGTGGCCACGGCATCCTCGATCTCGCGGCAGTCGGAAGAAATGCCACTGATGCCCAGCAGGCCGGACTGCTTGTTGAGGAGGTTGTTCAGGCCCTTGGCGTCCAGGTTCTCCTTTTCCATCACGGTCAGGATGACGCCGGGATCCACATTGCCGCAGCGGGTGCCCATGATGAGCCCCTCCAGGGGCGTGAGGCCCATGGAGGTGTCCACGGACTTTCCGTTGCACACTGCGGTCACGGAGGAACCGTTGCCCAGGTGGCAGGTGATGATCTTCACGGCCTCCAGGGGCTTGCCCAGCAGGGCGGCGGTGCGCTCGGCCACATAGCGGTGGCTGGTGCCGTGGAATCCGTAGCGGCGGAGGCCAAGGCGATCGCAGAGCTCGTGGGGCAGGCCGTAGGTGTAGGCGTAGTCCGGCATGCTGTGGTGGAAGGCCGTGTCGAAGACCGCCACGTGGGGCACGCCTGGCAGGCGCTGCATGGCGATCCGGATGCCATCGAGGTTCACCGGGTTGTGCAGCGGGGCGAACACCGAAAGGGCCTCGATCTCGCTGATCACCTGCGGGGTGATCACCACCGAGCTGGTGAACTTGCTGCCGCCATGCACGACCCGGTGGCCCACCGCGGTGACCTCTTCGGGGTGGAAGGCGAAGGCGCTGCCGAGGAGCTGGGTGGCTTCCTGCATCACCTTGAACAGCTCGGACAGCGGGAAGGCGTCGCGCACCAGCTTG
>MWBB01000123.1 GCA_002068835.1 Acidobacteria bacterium ADurb.Bin340
GGCCAGCTGTTGAGCGGGGCAAAGCATTGCTGCCCGCTATTGGCTCCGCCGCGGCCGTCACCGGTGCGATAGGTGCCGGCGGCGTGCCAGGCCATACGGATGAAAAACGGACCATAATGGCCATAGTCGGCCGGCCACCATGGCTGGCTGTCCGTCATCAATGCCGTCAGGTCGGCCTTGAGACCGGCGTAATTCAGTCCCTTGAACGCTGTCGCATAATCGAACGCCGGTCCCATCGGGTCAGCGCTGCCATTGGGGCTGAGCGTATCGACGGCGAGGGCATCGGGCCACCAGTCCTTGTTGGTGCGGCCCAGCACGGACCGGACGGCGGTGCCCGTGATCGGGCATTTGCTTTCGGCGTTCATGAATCCTCCTGACATGAATCGGTTATGATGCGGCATCGATGCCCGCATCCAGCACCACGGCCGCGTTGCCGCCGAGCTCCAGGGTGAGGGGCTTGCCCGCGAGAAGGGTTTTCAGGCGCAGGCCCACCCGCTCGCTGCCCGTGAAGCTCACCACCGCCGTGCGGTCATCCCGGGCCAGGGCTTCGGCCGCCTCGGGCTCCACCTGCGCCATCTGGATCAGGGCGGGGGCGCCCACCTCGCGGCGGGCGGCGTCGAAGGCGGCCCAGAGCCTCCGGCTGGTTTCCGGCGCCTGGGGGCAGGGCTTCCACACCACGCTGCAGCCCGCGCCCAGGGCCGGAGCCAGCTTGTGCAGGGCCAGGTTCACGGGGAAGTTGAAGGGCGTGATGGCCAGCACCACGCCCCGGGGGAATCGGCGCAGCGTGGCGCGGCAGCCCTCGGCGCTCGCCATCAGATCGTAGGGCACCGCCTCCTCGCCGAAGGCCGCCACGGCCTCCAGGGTGGCCTGGAGGGTCGCCGCGCCCCGGGCCACCTCGCCCCGGGCCAGGGTGATGGGCTTGCCCGTCTCCTCCGTGATGAGGCGGGCCAGATCATCCTCGGCGGCGCGGTAGGCCCGCAGCGAGGCCTCCAGCAGCCCGCGCCGGGCGAAGCGGCTGGAGGTCCGCCAGGCTTCGAAGGCTTCGGTGGCGGCGCGGAGGCAGGCGTCGGGGGAGAAGGTCATGGCGAACCTCAGGGCACGTAGGACAGTTTTTCCAGCAGGCGGTGGACCTGCGCGAGGTTCCGGCAGCGGGCCCGCATCCAGCGCTGGTCCGCCAGCCGCAGGTAGGCCTCCTGGCGCTGCGGCAGCCACCAGGCCCGGCGACCTGCTGCGGGCTCTTCCAGCACCGTGGCGCCTTCCAGGTGGGCCAGGGGCGGGCGGCTGACGGCCTCCAGCTCCTGGGAGCCGCCCAGGAGGGCCGTGAGCGTGGCGCCATCGCGGCGCCAGCGTCCCCCTTCAAGGCGCAGGGCACCGCCGCCCGGAAGGGCCAGCCGTTCCCCTTCGGGGGCCGCCACGGCGGGCCAGCCGGGATCGGGCGCCCAGCGGCCTTCGGCCACCTGGGTGGCGGCGGTGTCCCAGCCCACACTGCCCAGGTCGCCAAGATCCGAGGTGCCGAGCTTCAGGTGCAGGGCCGAGGCGGGGGCCTCGTCGAAGGTGGGATCCACGGGGATCCAGCGGTCCCGGAGCTTCACTTCGACCCACAGGTGCAGGCCGAAGGTCCGGCCCGCGGCCACCCAGCCGGTCACGCCCCGGGCGGGCACCCCGAGACGGCGCAGGAGGGCCGCCGCCAGCACGGCGTGTTCCGTGCAGTCACCCTTGGGGCGTCGGGCCACCTCCAGGGCGGTGGCGAAGCCGACGCTGAAGTCCTTGTCGTCGATCCACGCGAAGACGAAGCGGGTCACGGCCTGGGCCAGCTCCCAGCGGGTGGCGCCGGGGCGCGGACGGAGGCGCGCCACCAGGCCGTCGAAGGCCGGGTCACGGAATTGCAGGAGAGCCGAATGGACGAGGAAGGGTGCCTCGTCTGCCCGGAAGGGGGGCTGAGCGGGCGGTTCCGATGCTTCCTCAGGGGTGGGAAGGGCGGCCCGGCGAACGCGGTAGCGGTTGGGGCCGACCCGCGCCTGCTGGGGATCCTCGGGCAGGTCCTGGGAACCCCGTCCCTCCCAACGCAGGGTGGCCTCCGGCAGCCAGGACAGGAAGGGGTGGGCGGGCAGGGGCGCCAGGGTGCGCTCGAAGAATGCGGTGCCGTTGTCGGAAGGCGCACCCTCCGGGAGTTCGGCCCGCTGCAGGCGCACCGGAATGCCCCCCAGGGAGCTTTCCTCCTTGAGCATCCCGTGCCGGGGACTGATCCAGAGCTCCACCTCCCCGGCCATGGCGCCTTCCCGGCTGCGGCCCCGGAAGCGCACCGCGTCGGGGAAGCCCGGGAGCGGGGCGGGGCCCGAAGGGGTCAGGCTCAGTTCGGTGGCCTGGCCGAGGGGGGCCGAAAAGCCCGCGAGGGTCACGGGTTCCTGCCGGGCGGCGGCCTGGCGCAGGCGGTCTTCCAGGGTCTCGGGCCAGAGCAGGGCGCCTTCCGGAAGGTCGATCCAGCGGAGGGCGCTGCCCTGGGCCTGGTGGGCGATGCGCCTGGGATCCTCCAGACTCCAGCGAGCCGTACCTTCCATCGGATCGGCGCCCATCCGCAGGTGCCAGGTGATCTCGATGCGCCCGTGCTCGTGGCGCGTCAGGGTCTGGCGCACTTCCGTGTCGATGGCCGTTCCCAGGCGCACCAGGCGGCTCCATTCGAGGATCTCGACCCGGCGGGCGGCCCCCTCCTCCGTCACCCGGATCTCTCGGCCTCCCACTTCCTGCCCGGCCATCCAGAGCCGGAAGCGCTGCGGGGCGCTCCCGAAGGCCGCGGAAGCCAGGAGGGAACAGAGCAGCAGCAGGCGAAGGGGCATCGGGGTCTCCGGCTCCCAGGATAGGGGAGGCTCCGGTCACACTGGACCCGTGATCCGCACCCACGTGGCCATCATCCTGCGCCCCACGCCCTTCCAGGAAGGCGGCGTGGTGGTGTCGCTGCTCAATGAGCTGGGCGAGCGGATGGTGGGCATCGCCCGGGGTGCCAAGAAGCCCTCCGCCAAGTGGGTGTCGGCCTTCGAGCCTCTGGCCCTGGTCCGGGTGAGCTTCTTTGGCAAGGAGCATGTGGAACTGCGGCGCATCACCCGCTGCGATCTGCTCCACAGCCCCATGACCCTTGGACATCTGGAGTCCAATCTGGTTTGCGCCTGTCTGGCGGATCTCTTTGATCGGGTGGCGAGGGAAGGGGTGGAGGACGAACGGCTCTTCCGGCTGCTGTCCGCCTGCGCCCGGGCCCTGAAGGCTCAGCCAGACCGGGCCCTGGGGGTGCTGGCCTACGCGGAACACTGGCTGCTGCACTGCCTGGGCCTGCTGCCCCATCCGCGCATCTGCGGGCACTGCGGGAGCGAAACCTCCCCGCTGGCTCGGCTGGATCCCGAACAGGGCTGGTGCTGCACCGCCTGCACGCCGGTGGATCCTGCGGAGGCGCTGCCCCCCGGCGCCCGCGAGCACCTGCGGGTGCTGCGCACCTGCCGCGCGGAGGAAGCACCGGATCCCTCCTCCAGCGAGGCGGCCCAGGCCATCACGCGGCTGCTGCGGGACCGCCTGGTGCAGGAACTGGGGGGCAACCTCCAGAGCTACCAGGTGCTGGATCGCCTTGTGCTGTGACGGAGCGGTGAGAATCGGCCCGTTCATCAGGCCCGCGTAACATTTGGCGGCGCGCCTTGACGCCTTCCTGGGCAGGCCGATACCTGGGGTCAGAACGATCTTTGGGACATCGATGCGGGAGGGCCGGAAGCCGGCCCATCCGGCGGCGGGATGTCCCGGAGTTTCCGGGCGGCGCAGTCGGAGCCCCCTGCGCGGTGGACCGGGATCCCAGCTCCAGGAGGTTGCCATGTTCGCCCGCGCCGCCGCTGCGGCGGGCCTCGGCCCAGCCCAAGGCCTGCCCCCCACCCTCCAGCCCATGGCCGTGCTCTCCGCCGCGCCGCCCGCGCCTCGCGCCGTGAGTTTCCTGGGAGCTTCCGTCCTCTACGCGCTCTGCGTAGCCACGGTCCTGATGGTTCCGAAGCCCGTTCCAAGTCCCCGTCTGCCGCCGATCACCGAACCCTCCACCCTGACGCAGGATCCCGCCAAGGTCGTTCAGGTGCTTCTGCCGAAGCCGCCGGATCCGCCGGCCCAGGCACAGGTGCTTCGGATGAAGGATGCTCCCGTGCGCCCTGCGGATTGGAGGCCGCCCACCGAAACCCTCGATGTGCCCGTCGAACCCCCCGCTACGCTCCCGACGGTCAATCGCTTCCTCGACAGCGTGGCGGCCGAGGACCCCACCCAGCCCAAGGTGCCCGTGGGGCCCACCTCCACCTCGCTGCCCCGGGGAGACGTTGCCGCAACCCATGGACAGGTGGTGTCCATGGAGCTGACCCAGCTCCAGGTGGTGCGTCAGGTGGCTCCGAATTACCCGGCACTGGCGCGGGCCGCACGACGCCAGGGCAGCGTGGTCCTGCTCATGACCATCGACACCCAGGGGGTTCCCACGGACGTGAAGCTCGTCTCCAGCCCCGATCCGAGCCTCGCGGCCGAAGCGGAACGGGCCGCCCGCCTCTGGCGCTTCGTCCCGGCCCTGCTCAACGGGCAGCCCGTGAACGCGCAGTTCCGCTTGACCCTCAACTTCCGATTGCAGTAGCCGCTCGGGCGGCTTCTTGAGGAGGAAGGCCGCCCGCCGGAGCCCCGGTCGAACCGGGGCTCCGGTTTTCACTTCAGCCGGGCGTCTTCCACCCACACCACTTCGCAGGAACCATCGCCGCTGTCGGAGCGGGTGGTGGAGCTGGTCCAGCGGAAGCCGTCGGGCCCTTCGATGCGGATCAGCTTCCCCCGCAGGGCCACGATCTGGCCTCGCCGGGCCTTCAGCAGCTGGCGCTTCACCCGGGCATCGGCCGGGACCAGGTGCATGTTGGCGCTGTGGCGGATGATTGCGTCGAGGGGGATCGGGGGGGCGTTCCGCCAGCGGTAGTGGTACCAGCGGCCCGACTGGCTGATGTCCAGGCGCTCCAGCACGGCGCTGTCTGACATGGGCCCCCAGCCCAGGGCGAAATCCACGGGGCTCAGCTCCGCTGAAGGATCGAAGCGGTAGCGCTCCGAGCCCAGGATGCGGGCCTCCAGCCGGAAGTCCGCCAGGGGGTGGAACCGGTACCCGTCGCGGGTCCAGGGAGCGGGGGAAGCGGGTTCCTCCTGCTCAGGGTTCTCCGGCACCAGGACGCCTGGAGGGTGGTTCACGGGACGGCGGCTCCATACGTAGCCGCCCAGGGCCGCGATCAGGACCAGACCCACCAGGAGGGGGGCGCGCTCCCGGAGCGAGTCGAGGAGGTCGTCCGCGTGCATCGTCAGTCGGCGGGCAGCTTCATGGCCTGGCGCACCTCCGCCAGGGTCGCCTGGGCCGTCTGGCGGGCCCGGCTGCGACCTTCCCGCAGGATGTCCAGCAGATGGTCCGGGTGGGCCAGGTGGTCCTCGATCTTCACCCGCAGGGGCTCGACCCGGGCGGTGATGGCTTCGGCCAGCCGCTTCTTGCAGTCGAAGCAGCCGATGCCCGCCTTGGGGCACTGGTCCGCCACCTCGGCCAACGTCTCCTCGCTGGAGAACAGCTTGTGGAAGGTGAACACGTTGCAGATCTCGGGGTTGCCCGGGTCGGTCTTACGCACCCGGGCCGTGTCCGACAGCATCTGTCGCGTGCACTTGTGGAGGATCTGGTCCGGCGTGTCCCGCAGGTAGATGCCGTTGTCATAGGTCTTCGACATCTTCCGTCCATCCAGGCCTGGCACCCGCACGGCCTTGGTGAGCACCGCCTGGGGCTCCGGGAAGGTCTCCACGTTGTAGAGGAAGTGGAAGCGCCGGGCGATCTCGCGTGTGAGCTCCAGGTGGAAGAGCTGGTCCTCGCCCACGGGCACCTTGGCGGCCTTGTAGATGAGGATGTCCGCCGCCTGGAGGATGGGGTAGCCCAGGAAGCCGTAGGAACCCAGATCCGCCGCGCTGTTCTGCAGCTTCTCCTTGTAGGTGGGCACCCGCTCCACCCAGGAGAGGGGCGTGATCATGCTGAAGAGCAGGTGCAGCTCCGCGTGCTCCTTCACCTGGGACTGCACGAAGAGCGTGGACCGCTGCGGGTCCAGCCCCGCCGCCAGGAAGGTGGCCGTCACCTCCAGGTTGGCGGGGGCCAGTTCCTCGACCTTGTCGAACTTCGAAGTGAGGGCGTGCCAGTCCGCGATCATGTAGAAGGCTTCGTAGCTTTCCTGGAGCTTGACGAAGTTCTCGATGGCTCCCACGAGGTTGCCGAGGTGGAGGGAGCCGGAAGGCTGGATGCCGGAGAGGACACGCTGCATATCACGCACCGAGGAGAAGACGGGCCAGGGGTTGGAGGTAGAGGTTCTGGGCCACGGTGTAGAAAGGCCACAGGATCAGGCTCACCAGGGTCATGCCGGTGCCCGGGACGGGAATCCAGAAGCCCAGGAGCAGGGCGATGCCCACGAAGGGCTGGGCCCGGTCCCAGGCGGGGAGCCAGCGCCAGGGCAGGAAGCCCCGCAGGATCGCGCCGCCATCCAGCGGGCCCGCGGGGATCAGGTTGAAGAGGGCCAGGCCCACGTTGATGATCACCAGGCGGCCCAGCAGGGTGAGCGCCAGCACCTGGCCCGCGCCCAGGTCGCCGTAGCCCATGAAGCGCTCCACCGGCAGGAAGAGGGATGCCAGGAAAAGGCCGAACCGGTCGCTTCCCGCCAGGGTGAAGGCGAAGCGGATGTAGAGGCTCAGCGCCACCAGGAAGATGAGGGACTGGATCAGGTTGGAGAGGGGGCCTGCGGCGGCCACGAAGGCATAGCCCACCCGCTGGCGGAAGCGCCGGGTGAGGTTGGAGGGATCCACGGGCACGGGTTTGGCCCAGCCGATGACGGGAATGTTCGCCAGGGCGCCCACCAGAGGGAGGATCAGGGTTCCGATGGGATCGATATGGGCCACGGGGTTCAGGGTCATGCGCCCGAGGCGCCGCGCCGTATCGTCCTCCAGCCAGTAGGCCGCCGCCGCATGGGCCGCTTCATGCACGCTCAAGGCGAAAAGGACGGCAACGAAGCTGACCAGGATCGTGGCGATGGGGAGGTTTTCGAACACGCAGGCTCCGCAGGGTTCAGATGACGATCTTTTCGTGGACCAGGTCGCCTTCCCGGAACCGGCTCCAGCGAAGGGGCGTGCAGTCGATGGTCTGGTAGCGGCCGGTGAGGACCAGTTCCGCCAGGCCGATGCCC
>MWBB01000124.1 GCA_002068835.1 Acidobacteria bacterium ADurb.Bin340
GCCAGCATCGCCGTGAACGGCGCCTGCCTCACGGCGGTGGAACGGGATGCCCGCAGCTTCACCGCAGACCTCAGCGAGGAGACCCTGCGCCGCACCACCCTGGGAACCCTGGCCCTGGGTGCCGTGCTGCACCTGGAGCCAGCCTTGCGCCTGGGCGAGGCCCTGGATGGCCATCTCGTGCAGGGGCATGTGGATGCCGTGGGGCGTCTCCTGGCCCGCTGCGAGGGTGAAGGGGCCTGGCGTTTCGAGATGCCCAGCGACCTGGCGCCCCTGGTGGCGCCCAAGGGATCCATCGCCGTGGACGGCATCTCCCTCACGGTGGTGGAGGCCGGAGCAACGGACTTCACCGTGGCCCTGATCCCGGAAACAGTGAAGCGCACGCGGCTCGCGGACCTCCGGCCCGGGGAGCCCGTCAACCTGGAGGTGGACGTGCTGGCCCGCTACGTGGCGCGCATCCAGGCGGTCGGCGCTTCCGGCGCGGCCCTGGCCCGCTTTGCCCAGGAGGGCTGGGCATGACCCGTCCTCCGGTGGCTCCAGGCCTGCTGGACCGGCTGCGGACGCGGTTCACGGACTTCCCTCTCATCGAGCGCTGGGGCGTGGAGATCCTCGACCTGGGGCCCGGGACGGCCCGGATGCGCCTCCAGGCAAATCCCTACACCTGCAATCCCGGCGGGGATCGGGTGAACGGCGGCATCCAGGCCTCCCTGGTGGACATGGCCTGCGCCTTGGCGTTGTCCACGGCCTTCGATGGCGCGATGCCCTTCTACACGTCGGATCTGCACCTGCGCTACCTGGAACCCGCCGATGGCGATCTGGAAGCCGAGGCCCGGGTGGTGCGTCGTTCCGCGCGCAGCGGCATCCTGGAGTGCCGCCTCCGGGTGGGCGAAACCGTGGTGGCCCTGGGAACCTGCCACTTCACGATCAAGCCGAAGCTGATGGCCTGACGCGCCAGGGCCCCCGGAGGACGGGGGCCCTGGCGTGGACAAGAGGCCTTCAGCGGATGGCGGCGGCGAAACGTTTGCTGACCTCGGACCACTTGATGTTCTCGAGGAACGCCCCCAGGTAGTCCGGGCGCTTGATGCCGTAGTCCACCATGAAGGCGTGCTCCCAGCTGTCCAGGACGATCAGGAGGTCCTGGTCTACGGGCAGGCCGATGTGGTGCTCGGCCACGAAGTAGGTGTGCAGCTTTCCGTCCCGACGGCTGCGGGTGAGCAGGGCCCAGCCGGGACCGCCCAGGGCGCAGCTCTTGAGGTCCGCCAGCACCTTGTCCTTGCCGCCGGCGGCCTCCAGCGCCTTGGCCAGTTCGGGGCTGAGGTCGCCATCGGCGCCCAGGTTCTCGAAGTACAGCTCGTGGAGGAAGGAACCGTTGAAGGCCACCGCCTCCCGGCGCTTGAGTTCGCTGTATTCGTTGAAGGAATAGTTGGGCTTGGTGTTGTCGATGGCGCCCAGCTTCTCCTCGATCTCGTTGAGCTTGGCCACATAGCCCTTGTAGAGGGTGAAGTGCTGGTCGAGCTGGCTGTCGGAGAGTCCCTTCAGCGTTCCGCCTTTAAGGTGGTCGTAGTTCTTCGGGTCGTAGGCCATGGATCCTCCAGGGGTGCGGGTGATGACGGAAGTCTACTCCGCGGGTCAGGAACTGGGATGCCCGGGGACGGAAGGCCGTTCCCCGGGCATCGTTTCGTGGAGCCTCTACTTCAGGGTCTTCCAGAGGAAGGTGAAGGCCAGGGCGTTCATGTGGGCCGCCTGTTCGTTGTTGGCGGAGCCACCGTGGCCACCTTCGATGTTCTCGTAGTAGCGGACATCGGCCCCCATCTCCTTCATGCGGGCCATCATCTTGCGGGCATGGCCCGGGTGCACGCGGTCATCCCGGGTGGAGGTCATGAAGATCGTGGGCGGATAGGCCACGCCGGCCCTCAGGTTCTGGTAGGGCGAGAAGGTCTGGATGGAGGCCCATTCCTCGGCCTTGTCGGGATCTCCGTATTCGGCCATCCACGAAGCTCCGGCCAAGAGTTTGTGGTAGCGCTTCATGTCCAGCAGGGGCACCTGGCAGACCACGGCGCCGAAGAGGTGCGGGTAGAGGGTCACCATGTTGCCCATGAGCAGGCCGCCGTTGCTTCCGCCCTGGGTGCCCAGGTGCTTCGGGGTGGTGACCTTGCGGGCGATGAGGTCCTCGGCCACGGCGGCGAAGTCCTCGTAGGCGCGGTGCCGCTTCTCCTTCAGGGCGGCCTGGTGCCAGCGGGGGCCGTACTCGCCGCCGCCCCGGATGTTGGCCACCACGTACACGCCGCCCTGGGTGAGCCAGGCCCGGCCCACGCCTGCGCTGTAGCCCGGCGTGAGGGAGACCTCGAAGCCGCCGTAGCCGTAGAGCAGGGTGGGGTTCGCGCCGTCGAGCTTCAGGCCCTTCCTGGAAACCTGGAAGTAGGGCACCTTCGTGCCGTCCTTGCTGGTGGCGAAGTGCTGGCTCACCTCCAGGCCCTTGGCGTCGAAGAAGGCCGGGAGCTGCTTGAGGGGCTGGGGCTGGCCCTTGCCGACCGTTCCGTACATCAGGGTGGTGGGCGTCAGGTAGCCGCTGACGGTCATGAAGTAGGTGTCGTCCTCGTCGGGATCCACGCCGCCCGCGGAGACCGTGGCGAAGCCGGGGGCGCCGGGCAGGGGCTTGCGGCTCCAGCCCTTGGAGGCGGGGGTGAGCACCGTCAGGGTGTTCTTCACATCCTCCAGCACGTTCAGAATCAGGTGGTTCCGGGTCCAGCTGGCCCCCGCCAGGGAGGTGCGGAGCGTGGGCTCGAAGAGCACGGTGAAGTCGCGCTTGCCCTTCATGAAATCGTCGAAGCGGGCCGCGAGGAAGGCGCCCGCCGGGAAGGTCTTCCCGCCCACAGACCAGGGGCTCCGCAGGGTCACCATCAGCCATTCGCGGTGGGCGTAGGCCTCCGCATCCTCGGGCACCTCGATGCGCTTCAGCTCGCCCTGGGCCGTGCGCAGGAAGAGCTGGTTCTTGAAGAATGCGGGGGTGCAGCTGACGAAATGGCGCTCGAAGCCCTTCGTGTCGTCGTAGTAGGCGGACACGGACATGTCCGTGGGCTGGCCTTCGAAGATGACCTGGGCCTGCTCCAGCTTCTGGCCCCGCTTCCAGAGCTTGGCGATGCGGGGGTAGCCGGAAGTGGTCAGGGAGCCTGGGCCGAAATCCGTGGCGACGTACACCTGGTCCTGGTCGATCCAGCTCATGCCGCCCTTGGCTTCAGGCAGCTCGAATCCGCCTTTCACGAAGGTCCGGGTCTGCAGGTCGAACTCCCGGGTGACGGTGGCATCGGCGCCGCCCCGGGAGAGGGCGATCAGCACGTGGCGGTAGCCGCCGGCCTTGAGGATCTGGGCGCCGCCCCACACCCAGTTCTCGTTTTCGGCCTTGTTGAGGGCATCCAGATCCAGGATCACCTCCCAGCGGGGATCGGCCTTCCGGTACTCCGCCAGGGTGGTGCGGCGCCAGAGACCCCGGGGGTTCCGGGCATCGCGCCAGAAGTTGTAGAAGTGCGGTCCCTGCTTGTACACGAACGGGATGCGCTCCTTGGAGTCATAGATCTTCAGCAGATCGGCCTTGAGGGCCTGGAAGGCAGGACCCTGGGCGAGTTCCTGCTCGGCTTCGGCATTGCGGGCCTTGACCCACTCCAGCGCCTTGTCGCCGGTGACATCTTCCAGCCAGAGGTAGGGATCTTCCACGGGGCGGGCCTCCTGGCAGCTCCAGTGAGGGGTCAGGGATGTTCGAGGGGGTGGCAGGACTGGAAGGCCGGGGGCGCTTCGCGGGCCCAGAGGCCGCCGCGCAGGCCGGTGGCCACAGGCACGCCGGGCGTCTTGACGCCCCGGTGGCTCATGCAGGTGTGTTCGGCCGTGAGCAGCACGGCCCAGGCCTGGGGCCGCAGATGCAGGGCCAGGGCATCGTAGATCTGCTGGGTCATGCGCTCCTGTACCTGCAGCCGGTGGGCATAGATCTGCACCACCCGCACCAGCTTGGAGAGCCCCACGGTGCCGCCGGGGCCGGGCAAGTAGCCTACGGTGGCGTGGCCGCTGAAGGGAGCCAGATGGTGCTCGCAGGTGGATACGAAGGGGATGCGCTCCAGGATCACGGGGCAGGGGGCCAGATCGCCGGGCAGGGGCGTGAGCTCCGCCGCCACGTCCACCCCGTAGCCCTCCAGGCGCTCGGCCCAGAAGTCGGCCACCCGTCGAGGGGTGGCCTTCAACTCGGGGCTCTCGGGGTCCACCCCGAAGCTGACGAGGAGGTTCCGAACGGCTTCGGCGGCGCGCTGGGGATCGACGCTCATGGATTCCTCCGGACTTCCAGGGTGCCACCAACCGAGACGGCGGGCGCTGATAGGCTGCGAGGCGGAGGATCGCCCATGCTCTTCGATCGCAACGCCCTTTTCGTCCGGGAGAAGGTGGCCTTCGCCAAGCTGACGGACACCTACGAACTGTTCGATCCTGCCACCCAGATGACGGTGGGCGAGGTGCGGGACGAGCCCTCGGCGTGGGCCAAGTGGTTCCGCCTGCTGGTGAACAAGTCGCTGATGCCCACCCGGTTCCAGGTCTACGAGAGCGGTCGCCCCGATCCCGTATTGACGGTGGTGAAGCATCCGCAGTTCCTGCGGCCTCGGATGGAGGTGCACTTCCTGGGGCGCCTGCTGGCCCGCTTCCAGGGCCGCATCTTCAGCTGGCGGCACGTCTTCGATGTGCTGGATCCCGTCTCGGGCCAGCCCATGGCGGAGCTCCGGGGCGACTGGAAGGGCTGGAACTTCCAGGTGCTGGGTCCGGACGGCCGCGCCCGGGCCGTCATCACCAAGAAGTGGAGCGGCCTGGGGCGGGAACTGTTCACTACGGCCGATGCCTACATGGTGGCCCTGGCCGAAGGTGCGTCTGCGGATCCCTCCGGCCTCGCCCTGGCCCTGGCGGCCGCCATCGCCCTGGATGCGGCGCGCAAGGACCAGAAGCAGTAGGTCAGCCCAGGAGGCCCTTGAGGGAGCCCAGCAGATCGGCAGGGTTTCCTTCGGGGATGCTGCCTTCGGGGGTCAGTTTGTCCACCACCTGGGGCAGCAGGTTGGCCAGGCCGCCCGCGGCCTCCCCGGTGCCCAGCCCCAGCTGGCCCGCGATGGCCTGGAGCTTGTCGGAGCCCAGCAGGGCCTCGATCTGGTCGCCGCCGATGGGCAGGTTCTCGCCCTTGCCAATCCAGCTGGCAGCCTGGTCCCCCAGGCCGCTGGCCTGCAGCTTGGCCAGGAGGCCCGGGAGGCCCCCCTGCTCCTGCAGCAGGTTCTGGACCACGTCCATCATTCCGTTCTGGGAACCACCTTTGCCGCCGCCCAGCAGCGCGCCTGCGAGATCCATCAAGCCCATGGTGTCCTCCTCGGGGGTGAAGGCTCAGCATACGTCCTCCGTGACCCGTTGCCCCGGTTCCCTGTGGGATCATGGAGCGCTTCGGAGGCCCCATGAACCAGCAGCCGGTCAGCTACGCCGCTTCGGGTGTGGACATCAACCGCCAGGACGAGGCGCTGCGCCGCATCAAGCCGCTGGTGAAGGCCACCCGCACCGAAGGCGTGCGTTCGGACATCGGGCTCTTCGGCGGGCTGTTCTCGGCCCAGTTCCCCGAGGCCAAGCCCGTGCTGGTGGCCAGCATGGACGGCGTGGGCACCAAGATGAAGGTGGCTCGCCTGGCGGGCACCTGGAACACCGTGGGCGCGGACCTGGTGAACCACTGCATCAACGACATCCTTGTTCAGGGTGCCCGGCCCCTCTTCTTCCTGGACTACATCGCCGCCCAGCGCCTGGAGCCCGAAGTCATCGAGCAGATCGTGAAGGGCATGGCGGAGGCCTGCCAAGCCGCGGGCTGCGCCCTCATCGGCGGGGAGCTGGCCGAGATGCCCGGCGTCTACGCCGAGGGCGAGGTGGATGTGGCGGGCACCATCACGGGCGTGGTGGATGAGGCGGACCTGCTGCCCCGGCTGCCGGAGATGTCGGAAGGGGATGTGCTCATCGCCCTGCCTTCCAGCGGCCTGCATACCAACGGCTACTCCCTGGCTCGCAAGGTCTGCTTCGAGGTCTGCGGCCTGAAGGTCACGGACGAACTGCCGGGCACGGGCCGGACCGTGGCCGAGGCCCTGCTGGCGGTGCACCGCTCCTACCTGGCGGCCATGGCCCACATCACGGGCGGCGGCCTCACCGACAACCTTCCCCGCGTGCTCCCAGGCCACCTGGATGCGGAGATCCGCACGGATTCCTGGCAGATTCCCGCCCTCTTCACGTTCCTGATGGAGAAGGGCCAGATGTCCATCGAGGACGCCCGTCAGGCCCTGAACCTGGGCGTGGGCATGGTGGTGGTGGCCAAGCCGGACCAGGCCGGCGAGGTGCTGCGCCACCTCCAGGCCGTCGGCGAGGCTGCCTGGGTCATCGGGCAACTGGTGCAGGGCGGCGGGACCGTCCGCTACGCCTGACCTGAACGGATCACGGTTCCCGGGAGACCATCCACAGGTGCTGGGGGGTGACCCTCCGCATCACGGAGGGCCGGAACAGGGCGTGCCCAGACTGGTGGATGGCCCAGGGCACGATCTCGGAGCAGAACCATGCGTGGGGATCCTCCCAGTCCCGGTGCAGCAGGAAGCCCACCAGGGCTTTCCAGTCGTAGGGCTTGCCCACCTGGGATCGGGCGGCCTGCAGGGCGGCGGCGGGATCATCGCAGGGGAGCAGGGCGAACGCATGGGCGCTGTAGTGGTGCAGGACGTTGTCCAGGGGAACCACCCGGACCTGGGGCCAGACCGCCTCGATGACTTCGTCCCCATCCACCAGGGCCACATGGGACCACGCGGACCAGGTGATGGCCCGGACCAGCCAGGAGCGGAGGCGGTTGGAGCGGCAGAACAGGACGCGGATCATGGCTCCAGCGTATCCGCCCGATCGGAGCGGGTTCCGCTTGGAGGGGCGCGCCCCCATGATGGGGCCATGTCTGAACCGTCTCCGAGGCCCAGCCCCTGGCGTTCCTGGTTCCTGGCGGCGGCTCCGGAGGGCGGGCGCCTTCCGGGACTGGACGCCCTCCGGGGCCTGCTGGTGCTGCATTATCACGTAGTCGCCGAAAACGTGGCAGCCGATGGTGTCGACGCGGCCGCCGAAACCCTGCGCCAGGCGCTGCTGCTGGTCAGCGAGCGGATGCGCCCGCAGCAGCTGTAGGCCGCGTCGCCGGCGCCGTCAGTT
>MWBB01000125.1 GCA_002068835.1 Acidobacteria bacterium ADurb.Bin340
GCTCGCCTGGGCCTCGGAGGCCTCGGGCCTGGCCATGGACGCCATGCCAGTCGTGACGCTGAGCGCGCCCGAACTCAATGTGGAGGATCTCCTCGGGGTTCCGACAGTCCTGGAATTGACGCGCCGTTTCCCGGATGGGCTGGACAGGAAGGTTCATGTAACACAGTGGGCTCTGCCTGCAGTCCTGGATCCCACGACCCCCTTCTTGCTCTTCATCGATGAGCCAAACCGCTGCGATCCCTCCGTCCGCAACGCCCTCTTCCAGCTGGTCACATTTCGCACCACCACTGCGGGCTTTAAGCTTCCGAAGGGTTCCCTGGTCTGCATGGCCGGAAACCGGATGGAGGACCGCGCAGGTGCACGAGCCCTGGATACGGCCTTCAACAATCGTTGCGGCCATTTTGAGCTGGCTCTGGATGTCGATTCCTGGCTCGATTGGGCCGGGGCACAATCAGGTTTTTCCCCCCTGGTCCGCGCATTCATCGCGAGGCACCCTGACCTCCTCTGCAGGTTCGACGCGACTTCCACCCTTCCCCAGCAACCCACCCCCCGGACGTGGGCCGGCGTAGGGATGGCACTGGGAGAGACCCCAGATGCACTCCGCCAGTCCCTCATCCACGGCTTGGTCGGACATGAGGCTGCGACGATCTTTGCCGCGTTCGGCTCCAACGAGAATTCGTTCCCAACCGCTGAAGAGATCCTCTGCCATCCCGAAACGGTTGCCGTGCCGAACGGTGGCAACTTGGACCGTGCCTGGATCTATGCGACCCGACTCTCCGACCTGATCCATTGGGAGGTCCTCCCAATGGCCGTGGACGACGATACTGCTGGCTGCGCCATTGGAACCGTATTTGGCCGGCTTGCCGGCCAAGGGTTCGAGGATGTGGCCACCTTCGCAATCCGAGGGGCTTGGCGACGAATTGAACAGAAGCCGGCTGCTCAGGAAACTCGGAAGCGTTTTTTCGCGTTGATCAAAACCCTGGTCCGAACGCCCTCGTTTGCGAAGTTCATCAGCGAACTCAGGAGCCTGCACGGACCGGCTGCTTGAGGCTCCAATACGGGGTTGCCTCCAGCTTGGCCTGATCAAGAAAGACTTGAAAACGAGCGTGGGTTAAAAGCTCACCGGGGGTTCGACAGCCTCGAACTCCACACCCTCGGCGAGCTCGCCCACTGGCTGAAAGAGGTCGACGCCCCTGCCCTGACCGGGCTGGTCGTGGATGGCGAGACTCTTCTCCCCGGTGAGGGATATTTCAGGCTCTACGGTCGTTCGAGCGACGAGTTCGGATGGTGGGAGGAGCAGATCCGCCTCTCCAAGGAATTCGACTGGGAGAAACTCCTTCGCGAACGCCTTTCCTAGCAAAGCCCAATCAGATGGCGTGATCCCGCAGCAAGGGGGAAAATCGTTTTGGGCCCTTATGGCCCGCCATCCTCGGAGATCCAAATGAAAAGGTTCAATCCCTCCTCCCACCAGCCGGAACGGGCCTTGCAGGCCTGGGTGATCCTCGTGGGGGCCGCCACGAACCGACAGATCCTGACCTACCAGCTCCTGTCCGAGAAAATGTTCGGCAAGCCTGCCGCAGGAGTGCTCGATGACATCCTGGGGCACATCGCCTTCTACTGCATGGACCACAACCTTCCCCCCCTCACCGCAATCGTGGTGAACAAGGAGACGGGCAACCCAGGCGCCGACATCCCCCTGGAGCCCATCCGCTACGGGGAAGCCCGGGAATCCGTCTACAAGTTCGGCATCGAGTGGTTCGACGTCTACCCTCCGACGGTGGAAGAGCTCGCCGAGTCCTTCGCCAAGCACACCAAGGCCTGACCAGGAAGTCCGCACGGGTGGTCCTCGAGTCATCGAGGACCATTTTTTTCGGTTCTTCACGCATTTCCGGGGAAGGCTGAGCGGATCTTGAGGAAGAAGTAGGCGTCATCGCGGTAGCCGTAGGCGGTGCGTTTGAGGACCTTGATCTTGTTGTTGATGCCCTCCAGGAGGCTGGTGTGGAGGGGCCATCGGCAGTGGGCGAGGATGCCCGGGAGATAGACGGTCAGACGCTTGGCGAAGTGGATCAGTGGCTTGATCCCGCTCTCCTGGGCTCGGGCGAGCCAACCTTCCCAGGCTCGCCGGGCCCAGCCTTCGCGCCGATAGGTCCAGAGCTGCTTCAGGTCGTCCTTGAGGACGTAGGCCGTCATCAGCGCTTGGTTCGCCTCCAGCACCTCTTTGAGGCGGACATGGGACTCCCGGTCCGGCAGGTTGGCCTTGTTCCGCAGCAGCAGCCACTTTGCCCCCTTGATGAGCTTGCGCCCGGCCCTGTCGTGGCGGATCCGATTGGCCTCGGCCACGCGGATGGCGTCCACCACCTCCTTGCCGTATTTCGCCACGACGTGGAACAGGTCGTAGACGATCTCCGCCTGGGGGCAGTGCATCTGTACCTCGGCCCGGAAGGCGTGGCTCATGTCCATCCCCACGGCCTTGATCCGGGCGCAGCCCTCCTTCCCCAGCAGGTCAAAGAACACCCGCACCTCCTCCCGGCTCCGCCCCTTCCCGACCCAAAGCACCCGCTTGGTAGCGGCATCCACCACGACCGTGGCGTAGCGGTGCCCCTTGCGCAGTGCGAACTCGTCGATGAGCAGAAGCTCGACTCCAGTGAAGTCTGGCGCTCCCAGTTCATTCTCCAGATGGGCCTTGTCGATGGCCTTCACCGTGCTCCAGTGGAGGTCATAGAAGGCCGCCACCTGCTTGATCGGCATCACCTTGCACAGCCGGGCCACAGACGAGGCCAGACGCTTTGTCACCCGGGCGTAGGGCTCCAGCCAGTCCAGCGCCTCCAGCCTGGGACCGCACCGAGGGCAGGCCACGCGGCAGCGCCAGAGGTGAAGGACCGTGTCCGCATCGAGGATCGGCAGATCCCGGATCTCCCGCTCGGTCCAGTCATGGACGCTCCTCACGAAGTCGCCGCAACCGCTGCACCTTCGAGGACCATCCCCTTGTCCCAGGAGTTCGATCAGACCTCGGGACGGCTGCCCTTCACTCCGGCCTCGAACCGTTCCACCGTCCCGACCTTGCACCCTTTCCATCCGCCCAGCCGGGCCATACCCTCATCCATAGGCAGCGAGCCTCCCAGGTCTGCGTTCTCGACAAACACAGAATCCCAGGAAGCCCGCTGTCTGCCTCGTTACCCCGCAGATCCGCGAAGAACCAATTTTTCTGTCCACACTGGAACGCCTATGGTACGAATGGGGGGCCTCCCCTGGAGCCCTTCATGGCCAGACTGACCCTTCTCACTCCAATTCCCGGGGGTCCTGCGGAATTTAAACTGGGTGCCTCCTCCGTAAGGATCGGCCGGGAGGGCGACAACGACCTAGTGCTGGACCTGCCCTCTCTTTCGCGTCACCACGCCCTTATCCACGCGGTTCCCGAGGGCTGGTGGCTGCAGGACCTGGGGAGCGCCAACGGCAGCCTCCACAATGGACAGCGTGTGGAGAAAGCTTGGCTGAAGCCTGGGGACCGATTGACGCTGGGCGGAGCAGAGTTGCTGTTCTCCGATGAGGCCACCGCGCCTCCGCCTCCCCCTCCACCCCCGGCGTTGCCTCCTCCACCACCACCGCCCCGTGCGGCGCGCCGGGGCCATACCCTGGCCTGGGCCTTGGGGTGCCTGGGGTTGATCACCCTGTTGGGCCTCGGGGGGTGGCTGGTTTGGCGCCTGATTCGCCCTGCGGCGACCCCAAGGGCCCGTCGGACGGAAACCACGCCCCTTAGTCATGGGGCGGCCCAGCGGCCCCGCATGATCCTTCCCTCGGGCCTGATAGGTGAACCTCCAGGCATCCAGTTCCTGGACCGTCCACCCGCACCCCTGCCTTCGGGTGTAGAGGCTCTCTCGGTTTGCGAGTTGGGCAGTGGAGAGCCCGAACGTCTTGAGAAGGCCGTGGTCGTGGAGTTCCCGTTCGATCCGGCGCAGCTGCCCAGAGGAACGGACCTTGAGTCGAGGCTCGCGTTGGCTCACCTTGACCCGCAATCCGGCCGCTGGATCCTGGCGGCTGCCAAGGTGGATGCCACAAGCCATGTCCTGCGCACCCGCACCCGCCATCTGAGCACCTGGAGCGTCGTGTACTTCACCCAGGGGTGGCGGGTGCATCGGTCAAGACGCTTCAACGTGGTCTATGATCCCCTCGAAACCATTGTGATGCAGGGGATCAAGGGGCGGGCTGGGCTTCGCGACGCCCGTGAGCATGCCCAGTGGCTGGGCCACACCCTGGACATGGCCCTCACTAGGTACGAAGAAGTGGGATTCCGTGCCCCTGAAGGAGATTCGGAAGAAGACGGGCGCATCTGGACCTTTCTGGGTAGGGCCACGAGCTATTGGGGAGACGAAGCCGTTGAGAGCCAGTGGAGCGCCTTTAGCGGCAATCTCCTGTTCCCGTCGAATTACGACACTCTGCGTCAGGCGGACCACGATGCCGCCCATGAACTCTTCCACAAGATCCAGAACCTGGACTTGAACATCAAGTCGATGGATTTGCGCCGCTGGTGGATTGAAGCCAGTGCCGACTATGCCGCGGCGCGCATCGGACTCCGGCAGGGTGGGCTGGACACCACCATGGGTGGCGCCATGTCGCCCCGTTACCTAGAAAAATCCATCACCTTTTCCATCCCTGGAGATGACGGAAAGCAGCCGCAGAGCTTCCACGACTACGCAACCAGCCACTTCATCGACTATCTCGTCAAGCAGGGCGCGGATTTCAAAGAAATGTGGGATGCGGTGGCCCATCCATCCTTGGGTGATCTGGGAGATGCCGTGGATCCCCTTGATAAGTACCTTCGCGGAAAGTTCGGCGCCACCCGGGGGCTGGACAGCCTCTACCGGGAGTTTGCCAAGTTCTTTCTGCTGGATCCCCTCTCCCCCATGCCTAGGCTATCGAACGGATTCTTCGAGGAGGTCCCCGCCCAGAAACTCACCCTTGCCGCAGGTCAGCGCAGTGGCAGGTTAGAGGGCAACGTCGAGGCGGTTCACTCGGCCCAGGTCTTCGCCGTTCGGGCCGAGGCGAGCAAGGAAAAGGGTGATCGAAGGATCCAGGTCACCCTCGCTCCCGGCACGGGCAACGGTTTGATCATTTCGGCCTACAAGGTGAAAACGAGAGCCAAGGGGCTTCTGCAGCACGATTACTTGGCCGTGCTGGGGTTGAAGCCTGCTGTGGCAGACTTGGCCCCCGGCGAAATGATCGTGGTCATCGCTGCCAACGCCAGCGGCTCCAACCGCGGACTTGCACTGGACGTGAAGGACATCAGCCCTGAAGCCAGGAAGAACGAACCGCCTCCCCAGCCCTCTGCCAGTCGAGGGCCTCGAATCGAGATATGTGTCTACGTGATGGCCTCGTACGATCGCTCCTACAGGGGCAAGCAGGCTGAATGGGCGAGCCGCCGCTGGGCCAGTTTTGAATTGGAATACCCCAGTGGGGGCATGCCGATCTCAGGCACCGGCAGTTTTAGAGGCCAGCGGTCCCAGCGGGGGGAGGAGGACACTGTGGAAGGCAAAGCCGATGATCGAAAGATTCATCGACTCGTCTGGAAAGGGGTTCGCCATTACGACTCCCGGGAAGAGCGCTGGGAGATTGAACTCAAGGACATACCGATCGAGCCTTCCGAGAACCAGCGGGGGGCAAACGGCCTGACCTACATGATCCGGGCGGTGGATGACAATGGACGGCCCTTTCCCAATGTTCCGGCCCATGTCCAGATCAAGTACCACGAAGTGGTGTTTCCGCCGGATAACGTCAAGTCGACGCTCCAGAGCGTGAACTGGCAGGGAACCACCATCGGCAACGCTTCCATCAAGTCCAGCATGATGAATCAGCGGCCCTTCGTGCACGTGCAGATATGGCGATAGGGCAAGGTCCAAGCGGTAGACCTTGCCTTTGGCTGCGGTGCATAGCTTGCACCCGGCCATGAGCCCCCGTGTTGACGGGGGGGCTCACGACCGGGACACACGGCAGGGACAAAGAACACGAAAGGGGCCGAAGCCCCTTTCATTTACTGCCAACTGACGGGGGAGGTCTTCAACCGAACTCCGGCAGAGGAATTTTTATGAAATCTTATTTTTTTTCAGCTTCTTCCCTGGCCTTCTCTTCTTTCATCTTCCGAATGTTTTCATCTGTTTTCGCATCTCGGCGATCCTTCTCCTCCTGGGCCTTTCTCTGCTTTGGACTCATGCGATCAAGTTCCTGCTCGTGCAATCTCCGCACCTCTTCTTGTGCCTTTAACACTCTAACATTAGGGCCGTCTCCAAATTCAAAACGATTTGCTAATGATTCTTCTTCTTTGCGCCATATCTCACGGTCGATATCACGCAGAACACGTGGTCTGACATCCTCCGTTATTGGCTGCGTCTTCCCAAGGACAAACCTGCGCGTCAATCGAGTCATGTCAACAAACACGTCCACATCCACATATGGACTAGAGTTCTGTGCAAGCACGTAAGGTGGAATATTGTAGCCACCGTATGGACTAATGTGGTCTGGATCATCATGCTTTAAATGATTTTTAACCTCTACGGGAGAACTCCAATTTTCCCCGTCTACACTCCATTGAACTTGAATTGAAAGTATATTGGCATGATTTACATGAACAACCATATGACCATTTTTCAATGGCTCAAGGCGCACTTCGACATCAGCCAGCAGATCACTAAAATGCTGTTCCCATATGACTTCTGTATGTTCTAGATTCCAGATTCGAAAACCGGAACCATCAAAGTCTTAAGTATTAAAACTTGCACCAATATTTTTATTTTCACGGGTTCCAACATACCAAGCAGGAACCCAAACGGAAGGTCCGCCTTTCAATATCACTTCTGACCATAAATCGTTCCCTAGTTGCATTTTGGTGGGCATGCAAAAGAGTCCGGCCTTTTCGATTTTCCCAGCAATGACACTGTATCCCCGCATTTGGTGACACCCCTTGCTTGGCATTTGTGCCTCCACCTTAGCATCCTGACCAGACATCTGGTTTGACCCTAGAAAAGCTCCAGCCATGGCTACCAGACCTACTCGTATGACTGCCTGAGTTCTAATATTCATACACGTCTCCTTCGCCATTGATTGCTAAAACCGAGTACAAAAACCTGGATTGTTTTGATGCTTCCACCAAACAGTAAGCATTCCGCCGGTGCGGCCCGGCAGTTCCGGGCAGGGGTGATCTCCACCGGCGGAATGCGGTGTTG
>MWBB01000126.1 GCA_002068835.1 Acidobacteria bacterium ADurb.Bin340
CATCCACATTGCCGTCGTATTCCCCGGTGAAGGCGATGCGGCGGCCATCGGGCGAGAAGTGGGGCTGGCCCTCCAGGCCGATGCCCGTGGTGAGGCGTCGGGCTTCGCCTCCGTTGCGGGCCGTGATCCACAAATCTCCCGCATGGCTGAAGACCAAGTGGTTCTGACTCACGGCCGGCTGCCGCAGCAGGAGCGGCGCCTTGGCAGGCGCGGTGGCGCCAGCGGCGAGCAGGAGGGTGGCCAGGGCGAAGACAGGTCGCATGAAGGGCTCCAGGCAGGGGTACGAAGGGGTACCGCCGAAGTGAGGATACAGAGATCGTTTAACGAGGTATGCCGACTGGAGGGTTAGCGTGGCTGGACAGGCCCAGCCCGATTCCCGGAGGCTGGAATCGAGGTTCCCATGAAGCTGCCCCTCCTGTTCAACCCCCGCTCCGGCCCTGGCGGCAAGGATCCCGACAGTCTGATGCGGGGCCTGCCGCCGGAGGTCCGGGAGCGGATCGAACCCGCGCCCTTCGGGCCTCCGTGGGATTTCGCTCCGGCCACCGCCCAGGCCCAGGCCGCCGGAGGGCCGCTGTTCGTGTGGGGCGGCGACGGGACAATCCACCATGCGGGCCGGGCCCTGGCGGCGGCGGGCTGTCCCGTGCCCCTGGCCGCAGTGCCCGGGGGCAGCGGAAACGGCCTGGTGCGGGGGCTCCGCACACCCCTTTCGCCCGCCGGAGCGTTGCAGAACCTCCTGCTGGGCCGCGAAGTGAGGATCGACCTGCCACGCATCGATGGCGTGCCTTTCCTGAATGTCTGCGGCACCGGTTTCGAAGGGGCCATCGCTGCGGCTTTCGAGCAGGGGTCGGGCCGGGGCCTGGGAGGCTATGTGCGGGAGACCCTGCGCCTCTGGCGGCGTTATGAATCTCTTGGCTTGATCTGGGAGGCCAACCTGCCGGAACCCGAGGCCCCGGCCACGGCACGGGAACGGCTGCAGGCCGCCTGGCGGGGGCCCGTGCCCGGCCTGCCGGAAACGGCCTGGAGCCTGGCCTTCGCCAACCTGCCCCAGTGGGGGAGCGGCGTCTGGTGCGCCCCGGGGGCCGATCCCACGGACGGCGTCCTCCAATGGGTGCGGCTCCATCGCCCCGGCCTGCTGGACCTCTTCACCCAGGCACCCGCCCTGGCCCGGGAAGGGGGCCGCACCCGGCTCCGGGAGGAGGGCCGGCTTCTGCGGGCCACGGTGTGCCTGGACCGGGCCGAGGCCTGGCACCTGGACGGCGAGCCCGCTCCGCCCCGGGACCGGGCGGAACTGACCCTGGAACCCCGGGCCTTCCGCATGCAGGTGACTCAGGCCTGTCCCTGGCGCTGATTCACCCCTCCAGCCAGGCCTCCAGCCTCGCCAGGGCCTCCGGCAGGTTGGCGCGACCGTAGCCGAAGCGCAGGTGGTCATCGTCCATGCCGAAGAAACCCGAGGGCACCAGCATCACCCCCGTGGCCTCCACCAGCCGGTCGCAGAAGTCCAGCGCGTTGCCTTGGCGCAGCCGGGGCAGGGTGGTGGTGCCGGCCCGGGGGCGCTCCCAGGCGAAGTGCCGTGCCTGCCGCTGGAAGAAGGCGGCCAGATGCTCCAGGTTCGCTTTCAGGCGCGCCCGGTGGAGCCCGAAGAGGTGCTCGGCGTGCTCCAGGGCCAAACGCCCCAGGAACTCGCTGGGGGCCGCGTTGCAGATGGTCAGGTAGTCCTTGAAGGTGCCCAGCCGCTTGAGCAGGTCCCGGTCGTGGGTGGCCACCCAGCCCAGGCGCAGGCCCGCCAGGCCGCAGGTTTTCGAAAGGGCCGAAAGGGAAACGGCCCGTTCGTAGCGGTCGCAGGCCGCAGGCAGGCGGTCTGCAGGGTTGTGCTCCAGGCCCCGGTACACCTCGTCAGACAGCAGCCAGGCGCCACAATCCTGGGCGATCTTCAGGATCTCCCCCCAGGTGTCCGGATCGGGCAGGAAGCCCGTGGGGTTGTGGGGGAAACTCACCAGGATGACCTTCGTGTCCGTGCGGATGCGGCGGCGGAGGTCCTCGGGATCCAGCGCCCAGTTCCGGGCTGGATCCGCAGACCAGGCCTCCACCTCGGCGCCCAGGGACCTGGGCACCTCCAGGTGGCTGGCGTAGGCGGGGGTGTGGACGATGACGTGGTCGCCGGGCTCCAGGACCACCTGGAAGAAGGCGTAGATGGGTTCCTCGGCTCCGGAGAACACCAGCACCCGGTCTTCGGCCACCGTTTCGTAGAGGCGTGCGATCTGCCGCCGCAGCTCCGGATCGCCCGCGCACTCGGTGTACCCCAGGCCCAGCTGGGGAAAGCGGCTGGCCTGCTCAGGATCCAGGGCGAAGAGGTCCCCCACCGTCAGGGCTTCGGGATCGCTGGAACCCAGCAGGCAGCGGGCCGAGAACTCGTGGCGGGCGAAGTAGCGTTCCAGGGCGAAAGGATGGGGTACGGGCATGGGTCACCAACCGTGGACTTGGCGCAGGGCTTCGTAGAGCACCACCGCAGCGGCCTGGGCCTGATTGAGGCTGCGGTGGAAGTCGCCGGGCATGGGGATCTTCACGAGGCCCTCCCGGTGGGCCTCCAGGATCTCCGGCGGCAGGCCGCGGGTTTCCTGGCCCAGCACCAGGCCATCGCCGGGTTCAAAGCGCACCTGGGTGTGGAGGCGCTCCCCCTTGGTGCTGAGGAACCACAGCCGCTTCGCCGGGTTGCGGGCCAGGAAATCCTCCCAGTTCTCGTAGTGGGTCGGCGCCAGCTTCTCCCAGTAGTCCAGGCCCGCCCGTCGCAGGTAGTAGTCCGAGGTGTCGAAGCCCAGGGGATGGATCAGGTGCAGCCTGGCGTTGGTGGAGACGCAGAGGCGGCCGATGCTGCCGGTGTTCTGGGGGATCTCGGGCTGGTGCAGAATGAGGTGAAACACGGAGCTCCCCATGGCGGACTGCCTCTTCTGCAAGATCGCGGCGAAGCAGATTCCCGCATCCATTGTCCACGAGGATGCGGATCTGGTGGCCTTCAAGGACATCGCCCCCCAGGCCCCGGTGCACGTGCTGATCGTGCCCAGGGTCCACATCGAAAGCCTGAACGCGTTGGACGAATGCCACGGGGCCCTGATGGGCCGCATCATTGTGGTGGCGGCCAAGCTGGCTCGGGATCTGGGACTGGCCGAGGGGGGCTACCGTCTGGTCACGAACTGCGGTCCCGATGCCGGCCAGACGGTTTTCCACCTGCACACCCACCTGCTGGGTGGGACGCCCCTATCGGGCCGGATGGGATGAGAAGAGTTCAGGGGAAGCGCCGACGACCCGAAGCGTATAGCTGAGGTTCAGTGTGCTTCGTTCCCCAGGGAGGCTCCTGCGCTGGTTCCGGCTCCTGGCCGGGGCGCTCTGGGTGTTGGCCTGCGCGGCCCAGACCGATCCCGTGGACCTGGGGCGTCCCGCCCAGCGCCTGTTCACGGACAAGGATGGGCTGCCCCAGAACTCCATCGAAGGCATCGTGGTGGACCCGAAAGGCTACCTGTGGGTGGCCACTCAGGACGGTCCGGCCCGCTACAACGGCCGCACCTGGGAGGCGGTCCGCCCCGAGGGCGCCGGCGACAGCCTGTGGGTGCGGGCTGCGGAGCGCTTCTCCGACGGCAGCCTGTGGTTCGGCCGGACCGTGGGCGGGGCTCTCCAGTACAAGGATGGGCGCTGGACGGTGCACCGGATCCACCCTTCCGTGGACCCCCGGAGGGTTTCCGCCCTCTGCGAGCTGGCCGGAGGGCGGGTGCTCGCGGGCACGGACAACGGACTCTGGATCTGGGATGGCAGCCTCTGGGCGCCCTGGAGGGTTCCGGATGATCGGAACCTGGCCCCCATCACCTGCCTCCACCGGGAGCCCGGGACGGATGTGCTCTGGATCGGCACGGAGCGCGGCCTGGCTCGCCTTGAGGGCGGTGCCTGGACGTGGTTCAGCACGCCGGAGGGGCTGCCCTCGGCCGAGGTCTGGACCCTGGAAACCCTTCCAGCGGCCGAAGGGGGCCACGAAGTCTGGGTCGGTACCGATGGCGGTCTGGCCCGGCTGCAGGGGCGCAGGTTTGTGCCGGTGGGACCCCGGGAAGGGCTGCCGCTGAATGCCGTGAATGCCCTGGTGCCCGGTGATCCTTCGGGCCAGGGCCCGCGCCTGTGGGTTGGCATGGACAGCGGTCTGGCCTACCTGGAGCAGGGCCGCTGGCACCTCATGGGACTGGAAGGGGGACTCCCCACTGCCACGGTCCGCAGTCTGTGGGTGCAGTCGGGGCCCGGAACCCAGACCATTCTTTGGGTCGGCACCTACGGCGGACTGGTCCGCTACCCCCGGAGTGGCTGGACCACCCTGGACGCCCGGGTTGGGGTGCCGGAGAACCTCGTCTTCACCCTGGTGGAGAGCCGCGATGGGAAGACCTACTACGCCGGCACCCTGGGGGGAGGGCTGGCCCGGTTCCGGGGCGGTCGCTGGGAAACCCTTGGAGCCCGGGAGGGCATCCCGGATCGCCAGATCCTGAGCCTGCTGGAAACCGGGACCCCGGATCGGCCGGTGCTCTGGGTGGGATCCCGCACGGGCGGCGTGCTTCGGCACGAAGGCGGGCGGACCCGCCGCTATGGGCTGAAGGACGGGCTGCCGGACGCATGGATCTATTCCATCGAGGAGATCCGGACCCCCGAAGGACACCGCGAGGTCTGGGTTGGAACCCGCCAGGGCCCTGCGAGGCTCGAAGGGGAGCACTGGCGCTACCCCGAAGGGACCGGGAACCTGCCGAAGGCCATCGTGAGCATGATCCGCCAGGTGCGGGATGGGCGTGTTTTCGTGGGAACCCGGGGACAGGGGGTCCAGATTTTCGATGGCCGTTCCTGGACCCAATCGGCGGGACCGGATGGACTGGGCGACAACCGGATCTGGTGTCTGCTGGAGCAGGAGGATCCCCAAGGACGCCCCTGGATCTGGGCCGGGACCTATCACGGACTCTTCAGGGCTCCCCTGGATCGTTCGCCTCTGGCCTGGGAACCCGTGGCCGAGGTGCGCTCGGACATCATCTATTCCCTCCAGTCGGATCGGATGGGGCGGACCTACGTGTTCACCCAGCGCGGGGTCCTTCGGCTGACGCCCCACCCCGATGCCTCGGGCTTCACGCTCCGCCATTTCACAACGGGGGATGGGCTTCCCAGCAACGGCTGCACCCAGGGCAGTTCCATGGTGGACCGCCAGGGGCGCATCTGGACGGGCACCGTGGCGGGCGCCGCCGTCTACGATCCCCGTGAGGAGGAAGCGGATCGCACCATCAAACCCCTCCACTTCGAATGGATCCGATCCGGATCCAGGGCTTTGGGAGAGGATGAGCCGATCGAGATCGGCTGGAGGGAGGCCCGCCTGTCCCTTTCCTACGCGCTGCTCAGCTACTTCCGGGAAGAGGACAACCGTTACCGCACCCAGATGGAAGGGCTGGAGGACCAACCGGGTCCCTGGACCGAGGAGGGCAAGCGGGAATTCCCGTCCCTGCCGCCCGGGACCTACACCTTCCGGGTCTGGGCCCGGGATGCGGCCGGGAACGAGGCCGTGCCCTTGGCCCTGCCCATCACGGTGCTGCCGCCTCCATGGGCCACCTGGTGGGCCCGCCTGCTCATGGGTTTGGGGTTGGCAGGGCTGGTGGCCCTGGCCATCGGCATCCGCCTGCGGTCCCTGAGGCGGAGGAACGAAGCCCTGGAGATCAAGGTCCAGGAACGGACCCGCGACCTGGCCGAGGCGATGGGCGAGCTGGAAATCGCCCGGGAGGAGGCCATGAAGGCCAACCAGGCCAAGGGCCTGTTCCTGGCCACCCTCAGCCACGAGATCCGTACGCCGCTGAACGGGATCATCGGCATGTCCGGCATGCTCATCGAAGCCTCCACCACGCCCAGCCAGAAGGAGTTTGCGGAAACCATCCACGGTTCGGGCGAGGGCCTGCTGGCCATTCTCAATGAGGTGCTGGATTTCAGCCGCGTCGAATCCGGGCGCATGGAACTGGAAAGCATCCCGTTCGATCCCGTTGGCGAACTGGAGGAGGCCCTGGGGCTCTTCGCGGAGGCGGCCCAGCGCAAGGGCCTGGAACTGGTCGGCCAGTTCGCTCCGGACATGCCCCACCAGATCGTGGGCGACCCTGCCCGCCTGCGTCAGGTGGCCGTGAACCTGCTGGGGAACGCTCTGAAATTCACCCTCGAAGGGGAAGTGGTCCTGCGGGCCGGTGCCGTGCCAAGGTCCGAGGGAGGATGGACGTTCCACCTGGAAGTCTGTGACACCGGCATCGGCATTGCTCCCGAAGCCCAGGAACACCTGTTCGACCCCTTCACGCAGGCCGAACGGTCCACCACCCGGCGCTTCGGAGGCAGCGGACTGGGGTTGGCCATCTGCCACCGCATCCTCGCCTGCATGGGCGGCTCCATCGAGGTGGAGAGCGAAATCGGGAAAGGCACCTGCTTCCACTGCATCGCACCCTTCGGATCCGCTCCGGAGGCGGGGGTCTGGGAACCCTTGCCTTCCGGCACCCATGTGCTGGTCTGCGAACAGCATCCCGCTTCCCGGGCTGCGCTGGAGGCCACCCTTCAGGCCTGGGACCTGGAGTTCACGGCCCTTCCCACCCTCGAAGCGGCTTTGGAACGCTCCGGTCCCCTGGCAGGGCAGGCATCGGTGCTGCTGTTGGGGCGGCCCATCCGGGAAACGGATCCGGTTCCCAGCCTGACCCGCGCCGAGGCCCTGGGGCTTCCCGTGGTGCTCCTGGTGGGCGTCGGCGCCCTGTCCGCGGCGGAAGGGGCTCGGGCTGCGGGCCGTTGCGCCTATGTTTCCAAACCCTGCCGACGCTCCCGGTTGCGTCATACCCTGCGGCAGATGCTCGGCCTGGAGGAAGGCCGTGCCCAGGGACAGAGGGGCAAGGTGCTGGTGGTGGATGACAATCCCACCAACCGGCGGGTGGCGGACCTTCACCTGCGGAGCCTGGGCTACGAGGTGGTCTGCGTTCCGGACGGGCCTTCGGCCCTGGATCGACTCGAATCCGGGGGCTTCGATGCCGTTCTCATGGACTGCGAGATGCCCGGCATGGATGGGTTTGAAGTCACCCGCCGACTCCGGGAGCGGGAGGGCCGGAGTGGCCATACCATCGTGCTGGCGGTGACCGCCCATTCCGTGGGGCGGGCGAGGTCCCGGGCCCAGGCGTGCGG
>MWBB01000127.1 GCA_002068835.1 Acidobacteria bacterium ADurb.Bin340
GAACTGGCTGCCTTCCAGCCTGAAGACGCCATCCTCGGTCCCCACCCAGAGGAAACCCTCCGAATCCCGGGCCAAGGCCTTCACGGCGGTGTTGCTGAGACCGTTCTCGGCCCCGAAGCTGCGGAACCCGAACACGCCTCCGGGGCCAGCCCACCGGGCCTCGGCGGGGAGAACCGCGCCGAGGACCAGGAGCAGCAGGGAGAGCATGCGGAGCATCTGCATCCCCATCCTCAACGGCCGGGGGCTCCACGACATGACTCTGGATCGGATTTTCCCGATCAGGCCTTACGGTTCACCTTGGCCATGGTGTGGCTGGCCTGATCCCGACATTTAACGATTAATTCATCGATGTTAATATGCTCCGGCAGTTCGAAGGCCCAGCGGATGCACTCCGCCACATCAGCGCCCGCGAGGGGCTGGAGGCCCTGGTAGAGGGCCTTGGCCTTGGCGGGATCCCCCAGGCGCACCAGGGCGAATTCCGTTTCGGCCATGCCGGGATCCACGCTGGTGACGCGGATGGGCTCACCGCAGAGCTCCAGGCGCAGGGTGTGGGCCAGGGCCTTGATGCCGTGCTTGGAAGCGCAGTACACCCCGCCGTTCTCGTAGGCCTGATGCCCGGCGGTGCTGCCGATGAAGAAGATGTGGCCCCAGCCGCTCTGGCGGACGAAGGGCAGGGCCGCGCGGATCGTCTTCACCACGCCTTCCACGTTCGTGCGCAGCATGGCCTCCAAATCCGCATCCGGAATCTCCCAGACCTTGTGGAGGCCGCTGGCGAGGCCCGCGTTGGCCACCACGCCGTGAAGCCCGCCCAGGGCCTCGGCCCCCGCCTTCACGAAGGCTTCCACGCTGGCGGTGTCCCGGGTGTCCACGGCGCATGCAAAGGCCCGGATGCCGTGCGCTGCGATGAGTTCTGCCGCCAGAGCCTGCACGCGCTCCAAACGCCGGGCGCCCAGGATCAGGTGGCAGCCCCGGCTGGCCAGCAACCGGGCCGTGGCCTCGCCGAAGCCCGCGGAAGCGCCGGTGATGAGGACGATGGGATGGTCGGGACGCATGGGATCTCCTTTCAGGGTCAAAGCCCGAGGAAACGACGGACTTCCTCTTCCAGGGCGTCCAGGTGATCCGCTTCCGTGGGGGCCAGGAAGATGGTGTCATAGCCGGAAACCGACCCGCCGAGGTGCCTGAGGCCACCCTGGTCCAGGGCCACGGCCAGGGCCTGGGCCAGGCCCGGCTGGGTGCGCAGGATGAGCAGACAGGGCGCCACCCTGCGGAGGCTCTGCACGCTGCCCCGGGGAGCCGCCTCCGGGGCCCGGTAGTAGCCCATGACCTTGCGGATGCCCAGTTTCCGCAGCCGCCGGGACAGGGTGGGCACCGTCAGCGCCAAACCCTCCGAGGCCAGCAGGCCCTGGAGCTGGGTCTGGTCCTTCACGGAACTCTGACGCAGGTGCCGCAGGATGGCGTCATCGATGTGCATGCCTCCACGCTGGCGCAGGTGGTGCAAGTTTGCAATTTCTTTGCATTCCGCCCGTCCTCTGCGGGAACCGTTTCCCGGCACCTTCGTGATTGTTGCCACCCAGGAATGGCGCAAGAATTTCAGGTTCCCGGCGGTGTGATCCCCGCCCTCCCCAGAGGTGTTCCATGACCATCCAGCTCAAGGATCTCGGCAAGGCCGTCCTGGAGACCGAATACGCCGTTCGCGGCCCCATCGTGGCCCGGGCCCAGGAACTCGAACGCGAAGGCAAGGAGATCATCTACTGCAACATCGGGAACCCCCAGACCCTCGAACAGAAGCCTCTCACCTACATCCGGCAGCTCCTGGCCCTCTGCCAGTACCCGGATCTCATCACCCAGGGCGCCAGCCTCTTCCCGGCGGATGTGCTGGAAACGGCCCGGAAGATCCTGGCGGGCACCAAACACGGCGTGGGCGCCTACTCCGAAAGCAAGGGCGTTCGCTTCATCCGCGAAGCCGTGGCGGCCTTCATCCAGGAACGCGATGGCATCCCGGCGGATCCCGAGGCCATCTACCTGACCGATGGCGCCAGCAAGGGCGTGCAGACTGCCCTGCGCATCCTCATCAGCGGCCCCAACGACGGGATCATGATCCCCATCCCCCAGTATCCGCTCTACAGCGCCACCATCACCCTCTATGAAGGCAAGCAGGTGGGCTACTACCTGGACGAAGCCCACGACTGGAAGCTGAGCCGCACCATGCTCGAGGAGAGCCTGGCCGAGGCCAAGCGCTTCGGCGTGAACGTGAAGGCCATCTGCGTCATCAACCCGGGCAATCCCACGGGCGCCGTGCTGGACCGCGAGAACATCGCCATGATCATCGATTTCGCCAAGGCCCACGGTCTGGCGATCCTGGCGGACGAGGTGTACCAGGAGAACATCTACCTGGCCCAGGACCGCTTCACCAGCTTCGCGAAGGTCATGGGCGAACAGGGCGAGACGGAGGTCAGCCTCTTCAGCTTCCACTCCTGCTCCAAGGGCTTCCTGGGCGAGTGCGGCCAGCGTGGCGGCTACATGGAGATCCGCAACATCCCGGCCGATGTGGTGGCGCAGATCACCAAGCTGCAGTCCGTGAGCCTTTGCGCCAACCTCACAGGCCAGGTCGCCACCTACGCCATGGTGAGGCCCCCCAAGGCCGGCGAGCCCAGCCACGCCCGCTACACCGAGGAGCGCGACGGCATCCTGAGCACCCTCAAGGAGCGCGCCGTCCTGCTGGCGGGCGGCCTGAACAGCATTCCCGGCATCCAGTGCAACACCGTGGCCGGGGCCATGTATGCCTTCCCCAAGATCACGCTTCCCGCGGGCCGCACGGATGCGGACTACGCCATGGCCCTGCTGGAGCAGACCGGCATCTGCGTGGTGCCCGGCAGCGGCTTCGGCCAGATCCCGGGCACTGCCCATTTCCGCACCACGATCCTGCCCCCCACCGCCAAGATCCAGAAGGTGGTGGAGCGCCTCGCAACCTTCCACGCCAGCTACAAGTAGGCCTCGGGACCGGGCTAGGGGGAGACAGCCATGAGCTTCGCCCTCGCCCTGACCCTCCTGACGGCCCTGTCCTGGGCGCTTTTCGATGTGGCCCGCAAGCGGCTGGCCCTGGCGGTATCCCCCGTGGCCCTCACGGTGTGGCTGCCCCTGGGCCAGCTTCCGTTCCTGACCCTATGGGCCTTCTGGGTGGGCCCGGGAAGCCTGCCCCCGGCCAGCCTCCTGCCCATGGCCGCCTCCATGGCCCTGAATGTCCTGGGCCTCCTGGGCTTCATGCAGGCGGTACGCTGGTCGCCCCTGAGCCTCACCATTCCGCTCCTCAGTTTCACGCCGGTGGCCACCAGCCTGCTGGCCTGGGCTTTCCGTGGGCAGACGCCCTCCCTGGCCCAGATCGGCGGCGCGGCCCTGGTGGTAGCTGGCGCCGTGGCCCTCGGCCTCGGATCCGGCCTCGGCCAGGGGCTCGGAGCCTTCCTGAAGGACCGCGGCGTACGCCGCATGGCCGGCGCTGCCCTGGCCTGGAGCGTCACCGCGGTGCTGGACCAGGTGGCCCTGGAGCGGGGGGCCGGCGCCCTCTACGCCCCGGCCCTCAGCCTGGGCGTGGGCGTGATGCTGGGATCCGTGATGCTGCTGCGGGGCCAGGCCCTCGTGCTCAAAGGCGCCCTGGTCCAGCTGCGGAATCTGCCCCTGCTGGCCCCCGCCACCTTCGCCCTGGGCGCCGTGGCCCTGGCCGTACAGCTGGAGGCCCTCCGCCATGCCCCCGTGGGCTTCATCGAGACCGTCAAGCGCGGCACCGGCATGGCCGCCGCCATCCTCTTCGGGCGCCTGGTCTTCCACGAGCCCGTGAACCCCGCCAAACTCGCCGCCGTGGCCCTCATGACCACCGGCGTGGCGCTGGTGGTGCTGGGGTGACGCTTCAGCGGACCAGGGTGCAGCGCCGCACGTGCTCGCCGGTTCCCAGCACCAAGTGGAGGTTCCGGCCATCCCGGGAGAGGCGCCCCCGTACGGGCAGGGCGCTGACGCGGCCCTTCTCAACGCGGTAGACCAGGCCCCGCAGCCCGTTGGGACCCGCCCGCAGCGACCAGCGCAGGGTTCCGTCTTCGCGGGTACCGCGAAGGCTGCCGGGCCCTTCGGCAGCCCATCGGACCGATGCCTTCCCCAGCCATCCGCAGCTCTGCTCCGCCCGCCAAAGGCCTTCGTAGCTCGGCGCCTTCCGGAACTCCGGCTGCCAGAGGAGGAGGAGCAGGGCCGAAGCGACCGTTGTCGGCAACAGGAACGCAATCCCTGCGCGGCCGCGGCGAGCCACGCCTTCCCGGTCCCCTGATCCCTTGCCCCGGGCCACCCCCAGGGCGATGAGCCCGGCCCCCAGGAAGAAGATCGCATCCAGCAGGGTGAAGAGGCCCCAGGCGATGCCGCCCATGCGGCCCACCTGAGCCTGAAACCGCCCCAGGCCGAAGAATGCCTCGCGCCCCTCGTCCGCCAGCATGGCTCCCAGCCAGGTGAGGGGCGCATCCCCGGCGTGGGCATGGCCGCGACTCGTGAAGCCCAGCACCGCCGCCGTGAAGAGCAGCCCCAGGCCCGCCACCAGGGCGCACCGGAAGGTGAAGGTCCAGGCACTCTCCGCTTCGGAGCGGCCCAGGCGGCCCGCCGCCCAGCCCAGCAGCCCCCCCGCCAAGGCGCCCTGGAGGCCCATGACGAAGCGGCCCTCGGCCCTCAGGGCGCCCAGCATCCAGGCCAGCAACAGGGCCAGGGCGACGAGGATCGCCAGCCGCCTCATCAGGCCACCCACAGCAGCAGCAGTTGCGCCAGCACCACCTTCAGCACCGTGGCGAGCGGATAAACCACGGCGTAGCTCTGGGCGGGCAGTTCATTGCGGGTCTGGGCGGAGGCGAAATCCAGCAGTGCGCTCTGGGTCTGGGCCCCCGCCAGCACG
Organism: Acidobacteria bacterium ADurb.Bin340; assembly: GCA_002068835.1. Classification (GTDB taxonomy): domain Bacteria; phylum Acidobacteriota; class Holophagae; order Holophagales; family Holophagaceae; genus MWBB01. Next base: position 4,919 of record MWBB01000127.1, read on the forward strand.
CCACCCAATTCGTTCAGGCTCAGGCCCATGTGTCGGTGGCCCCACCACAGCACCACCAGGGACACCACGCCCGCCACCACGATTCCGAGGCCCAGGAAGATCAGCAGCGTGGGGCCCGAAATCCGGGGCAGGCTGGCCCCGGCCACGGTGCCGGCCCCCGCCAGGAACACCACGAGCCCCAACTGCCGAAGGGCCAGACTGGTGGCGTAGGGCACGGTGAAGGTCCACCGTCCGATGCGGGTGAATCGGCCCAGCACCAGCCCCACCAGCAGCGGCCCGCCGGAGATCCCCAGGCGGAAGGTGAGGCCACCCGGCAGAGGAAGGGGCACCAGCCCCAGGGCCAGCCCCGCCGCGAGCCCGAGGCTCAGGGCCAGGAAATCTCCTTCGCTGCTGGCCTTGTAGCTGTCCCCGAACAGGCGGGCCAGCACCGTGCGCTGCTCCCGGCGAGCCACCACCCGCACCCGATCTCCCAGTTCCAGCACCGTGTCCCCGGTGGCCACGAAGACCTGATCGCCCCGGCGCACCCGGGACACGATGGCCCCGTGGAGGCTGGGCAGATGCAGTTCCCGGAGGCACCGCCCCACCAGCGCCGCGTTGGATACGAAGAACCGGAAATCCTCGAAGGCCTCCAGGCCACGGCGGTCGATCTCATGGGGGCTGCGTTCCCCCAGGAGGGCCTCCACCGCCTTCAGTTCCTCGGCTCCCCCCACGAAGACCACCAGATCCTCGCGCATCAGCCGGGTGTCCGAAGTGGGCACGACGTACTCCGCCTTGCGGAGGATGCGGCCCATGGCCACCCGGGCGCCGATGGCCGCGATCACCTCGCGCTTGGTGAGGCCCTCGGCCTCTTCGCGGACGACGCGGAAGGTCCAGGCCTCCAGCGCCTCCCGAGGGGGCCGGTAGCCCGGCAGCGCGGCGGCTTCGGCGGCCAGGTCCACCTTGAACCAGCGCTGCACCGCCACGAAGGCCAGCATGGGCCCCAGGATACCCGCCGGGAAACTGAGGGCGTAGGCCACCGCCGCGTCGCCCAACCTGCCCACCGCCATGCCCCGGCCCTGGTCCATTACCGCCGCCAGCGCCGAGGCGTTGGCGCCGGAGCCCGAGAAGAGGCCCGCGGCCTCCAGGGGGTTGAGCCCTGCCAGCCGCGCCAGGAGAAGACAGGCCACTGTGCCCGCGCCCAGGGCGCCCAAGGCCAGCAGGTTCTGGCGCAGGGCGGTGCCCCGGTGGAAGGCCGCGAAGAAGCCCGGCGCGCTGGCCAGGCCCAGGCAGTAGAGGAAGACCGCCAGGCCGAACTGCGTCAGGGGCTCCGGCAGGCGCAGCCGCGGATCCATCACCCCGAAGGCCATGCCCGCGAAGAGCAGCGCCGAGAGCCCCAGGCTGGCGCCGGCCACCTTGAGGCGCCCGAAGGGATAGCCCACGGCCACCACCGCGAAGAGCAGCAGCAGGGGATGGGCGGCCAGGAGGTCGAGGAAGGACTGCATGGGGGCGATTGTCCCCGCGGCGCCTGCTTTCTGCCATCTCCGATACGCTTGCCTTCATGCCCGCCTGGATCACCTGGACCCTCAGCAGCCTGCTCATCCTCATCGGTTTCCTGGGAGCCATCCTCCCGGGGCTGCCGGGACTGCCTCTCATGGCCGCGGGCGCCCTGCTGCACAAGCTCTTCCTGCCCGGTGTCCTCTCCTGGTGGACCGTGGCCTTCTTCATCCTGGTGGCCCTGGTGGGCCTCGGGCTGGATTTCCTGGTCACCCTCTGGGCCAGCCGCCTGGCCGGAGCCTCCCGGGCCGGAACCGTGGGCGCGATCCTGGGCGGGGTGGTGGGCCTGTTCCTCACCCTGCCGGGCCTCCTCCTGGGCCCCTTCGTGGGCGCGGCGCTGGCGGAATTGCTGGTGGCCCGCCGCACCTGGAAGGAGGCCTGCAAGGCGGGCCTGGGCGCCGGCCTGGGCTTCCTGGCGGGAACCATCGGCAAGACCCTGCTGGCCCTCCTGCTCCTCGCCCTGTTCCTGATCGACGCCTTCCTGCTGGGCTGAAGGTGGGAAGGTCGTGGCATGAACCGCATCCGCATCCTCGCGACCCTGTGGGTCACGAAGCGCGCTCCGGTGGAGCGTGCGAAGTGGGGACCCACAAGGAGCGAATCACCCGAGGTAGCCTGCTGACATGCCTCGCATCCGCATTCTTCCCGATCACGTCGCCAACCCGATCGCGGCGGGCCAGGGCCTGGACACCGGCG
>MWBB01000128.1 GCA_002068835.1 Acidobacteria bacterium ADurb.Bin340
GGGCCTCCAGCCGGTCCAGCCGAGCCTGGGCATCCGCTTCCGCCGCGGCCAGGCTGCCCAGCTCCCCGGGGAGGGCGTTGGCCAGGAGGGTGACACGGCCCTGCACGTGGTCGTAGATCAACAGATCGTCGAAGCGGGCCAGCACCGCATCCGGCAGGTCCAGAGGGCCTGGTTTCCGGGGCAGACGCTCCGTCTCTGCCGCGCAGGCCGCGCCCAGGTAGCCCACAAAGCCCCCGGCGAAGCGCGGCAGGGGCTCCGTTCCCTCCGGCTTCCGCGAGGCCAGCCGGGCCTTGAGCACCTCCGGCAGCGAACCCGTCTGGGCTTCCGAACGGCCCGAGCGCTCCAGGAAGACCTGCCCCTCCCGCAGCAGGATCCGTTCCCGCGGCTCGAAGCCCAGGATCGAGTAGCGGGCCAGGTGTCGGCCGCCCTCCACGCTTTCCAGCAGGAATCCCCGCAGGCCCGTTCGGCGGGCCGCGAGCAGGAGGCTCACGGGGGTCAGGGTGTCCGCGGCGAGGTGCCGCAGGCGGGGAATCACGGGATCGAGGGTCATGGAGGCTCCGAAGGGATGGAACGAAAACGAAAAAGGCCCGCCGGGAAGGCGGGCCTTGAACCGTGGGTTGCGATGCGTCAGGGGGTCTCACGCAGCGCACACAGCGCCCGCTGATGGGGGCTGTGCCACCACCAAGCCTGGGCGTTCTGCATGAAGTGCCGCATGGGTCTCCCGAATGAGGATCGACTGTGGATCAGGTTCGTTCCGTTTGTCAAGCCCGAAGGCTCAAGCCTCCGTGACGGTGGCCTTCTCGATGCGGTCGCCGCCCTTGATGGTCTGCACCACGGCGATGTCGGCCTCGGCCACGCACTGGCCGAACACGGTATGGACATTGTCCAGGTGCTGCACGTTCCGCCGGTCGCCGTTCACGATGAAGAACTGGCTGCCGCCCGTGTCCTTCCCGGCGTGGGCCATGGAGAGGGCGCCCAGCTTGTGCTGGTGCGGGTTGCCGCTGGTCTCGCACTTGATGCGCCAACCGGGACCGCCCGTGCCGGGAACGCCCTTGGCGCCCTCCCGGGTGTTGGGGCAGCCGCCCTGGATGACGAAGTCGGGGATCACGCGGTGGAAGGCGAGGCCATCGTAGAAACCATCCTCGATGAGCTTCACGAAGTTGGCGACGGTGCCGGGAGCTTCCTTGGGGAACAGCTCCAGGTTGATGTCGCCCTTGCTGGTCTGCAGCAGCACGCGGGTCATGGGCACTCCTTGGACTCCGCGCCCTGCGGAGCCTCCCAGGATAGCCGAACCTTCCCCCGCCTCCCGGCATGCAGGAAAGGCGGCGTGGCGCCGTGATGCAGGAGCCGCTAGGCTCGGAAGGTTGGAGGTCCCCATGCGGCGTTGGCTCGCCCCGTTGATTCTGGTGCTGATGGTCCTTCCGGGACTGGGCTGCGCCAAGCTCCGCAACAAGCCCGTGAAGGCCGTGCCCGAAGGCACCGTGCTCTTCGCCTTCAACCGTAAGGTCCGGGGCCCTGTGGAACTCACCCTGGATGGCGTGCGGGTGCCTGTTGCGCCTGTGGCCAAGAACAAGGCGGCACGCTCCCTGGTGGTCACGGGCATCGCGCCGGGCAAGCACCGGTTCTTCCTCTCCAGCCCCCGGGATGCGTTTGGCCCCGATCAGGGCGATTTCGAGGTGACGGCTGGCCAGGGCACCCGGGTCTTCACCTTCGTTCAGGCGTTCAATGCGGTTCTCTACGGGAAATCCGAGGAACTGCCTGCGGCGGAAGGAATCCCGGGCGTGAAGGCCCGGCTGGAACGGTGATCCTTCCCACATCCGATCTGCCTGCGCGCCGCCCCCTGCGGCGCGCGCTGCTATCTGCCCTGGCCCTTGGCGCGGCGGGCCTGGGCGGCTTCGTGGTCTGGAAGGCGCGCAGTGTGGCCTGGGAACTGACGGATCCCCCCTTCTACCGGGCCCAGCCCCTGGCGCGGGTGCAGGGAACCTACGCGGACCTGGCCCGGGGCGGCGAAGGAGATCCGGGAGGAACCTGGTCGGTGGCCGAGGTGGAGGGCCTTCAGCTCTGGACGCTGAAGCGGGCCAAGCCTTCACCGGGCATCGTGCTGCTGCTCCACGGCTTCGGGGATGACCGCTGGGGCACCAGCCCTGCCCTGAAGTGGTTCCCGGACCTGGATGCCGCCATCTTCACCTACCGCCGGAGGGACGACGCCCTGCGGGCCGGGCGCGGCCCCGAACCCTTCGTGACCTTCGGAGCCCGGGAATCCGAAGAGGTGGTCCGCGTGGTCCGCCACCTGGAGGCCTGTGGATGGCCCCGGGAGCGGATCGTGCTCATGGGGCGCAGTCTGGGGGCTTCCGTGGGCCTGCTGGCCCTGGCCCGCCTGGAGCGGGAGGGGGGCCCCCTGGGGGGCCTCATCTGGGAAGGCGCCCCGGCTTCCAGCCGGGACTTTGCGGAACGCCTGGTGCGGGGTCCGAAGGACCGGTTCTGGCATCCGGTTCTCGCACCGCCCATCGGGGCGCTGGCCGCCCGCTGGGCGGCCCAGCGGGCGGCCTACGACCCTTTGGACACCGATGTGCTGAAGGTCCTCGGAAACCGTTCCTTCCGCACCCCGGCCCTGGCGATTCTGGCCACCCAGGACCGCCTGGCCCCTCCGGAGATCCAGGCCCGGATCACCCGGCACTTTCCCCAAGGACGGGTGCTATCCGTTCCGACCTGGCATCTCAACGCCGCCCAGGTCCTGGGCCCGGACTACCCCCGGGCCGTGCGGGAGGCCACCGAACGCTGGCTGAAACGGCCGCGGGGCCCCGAAGGGCCCCGCGCGGAACCGGGCAATCCGTAGCGGCCTATTCCTCGGAGCCTTCCTGGGACACGATGCGGACGATCTTGGGAGTCATTCGGGAGACGATGGGCTCGAAGACCTTGTTCACCAGTTCCTCGTTGTAGTCCAGCTCAGTGCCGGTCCCGGCCACCTTCACGCCCATGTCCGCCACCTTGTCCTCGTCTTTCCAGCTGCCGAGGATCTCGCCGGTCTCGACTTCGATGAGGCGCATGTCGAGCCGCCCCGTGAAGGAGGCCTTCTTGATGTTCACGCTGCCGGCCACGGCGCCGGCGAGGCCATCGCCCGTGAGCTTGCCCACCAGAGCACCCACGCCCCAGCCGGTCTTGGCGCCGATCTCCTTGTAGGCGAAACGGGTCACCTTGCCGGTGATCATGTATTTCACGCCCAGGAGCTTGCCCACCTTCTGGACGGTGGAGGTGTCCACCTCGCCGCTCTGCTGGAAGGCCAGTTCGCCCCGGATCTCCTCCAGACGCTCCCGCTCGACCATGCGCAGCTTGCCGCGTCCCTGCTCGGTGAGCTCGGTGACGAACATGTCCCGCAGCTGGTTGGAGATGGTCTCCATGTGGTTGCCCCAGCCGCCGTAGCGGCCCCAGCCGTGCCACGCATCCGGCGCGCACTTGAACTCGATGATGGCGACGCGGGGCAGCTTGGCACGATCCTCCTTGCTCAATTTCTGGGCCGAGAGCGGTGAAACCGCGGCCACGACAGCCAGAACGGCGAGGACAAGGGTCTTGAAACGCATGGGTCAACCTCCCGCGGGGCGCGGCCCCGGATGGCGTGCAGCCTACTCGTCGATGAGCTTGCTGCGAAGTTCTTTACCGAGCTTGAAATAGACCACCCGTTTGGGGGGCACCTGGATGGACTGCCCGCTGCGCGGGTTCCGCCCCACCCGGGCCTGCCGGTCCCGCAGCCGGAAGCTGCCGAATCCCCGCAGTTCCACACCCTCGCCACGGTGGAGGGCCTCCACCACCGCATCCAGGAAGGTGTTCACCAACTGGTCCGCATCCTTCTTGGGCAACTGCATCTGCTCCATGAGGTGCTTGGACAGGTCGGCCTTGGTGAGGGTCTCCATCGCATCCATGGGCGACTCCGTTAAAGGGGTGAGTTCTCTATAGGATCCTCATCCGGCCATGGAGGTCAAGGGTGCAACGCAACGGATTTTTCGAGGGCCTTCCCTTCAAACCTGCAGCCACTCCAGTAGCCAGCGGGGCCCCTCCCCGCTGCCGCCTGGCGTGCGGAAGTCCCGCTCCCGCCCGGACCAGGCCCCGGAAAGATCCACGTGGGCCCAGGAGACGCCAGGCTTCACGAACTCCTTGAGGAAGAGCGCGGCCGTGATGGCGCCGCCCCACCGGACCCCGGAAATGTTCTTCAGGTCCGCCACATGGCTCTGCAGGCCTTCCCGGTATTCCTCCACCAGAGGCATCTGCCACAGGTGCTCGCCTGCGGTGGCTCCGGCATCCAGCAGGCGCTCCACAAGCCGCTGGTCGGTACCAAACACCCCCGAAACCCCATCGCCCAGAGCCACCATGCAGGCACCTGTCAGGGTGGCCAGATCCACCACATGGTCCGGTTCCAGCTCGCAGGCCCAGTGGAGGAGGTCCGCCAGCACCAGCCGCCCCTCGGCATCGGTATTGAGCACCTCGATGGTCTTGCCGCTGCGGCTGCGCAGGACATCACCCGGCTTGTAGCTGGTGCCCGAAGGCATGTTCTCCACCAGCCCCATCAGGCCCGTGACCTGCACGGGCACCTGGAGTTCGGCGCAGGCCGCCAGCGTGGCCAGGACGATGGCGGCCCCCGCCATATCGTCCTTCATGGTTTCCATGCCACTGGCGTCCTTGAGGGAAAGGCCACCGGAATCGAAACAGACCCCCTTCCCCACCAGGACCACATGGCGCTTGGCCTTCTCTTTCGGTTTGTAGTCGAGCTTGACCACCCGCGGCCCCCGGGCGCTGCCCTGGGCGACGGCCAGAAGGCTGTTGAATCCGCCCTTGAGAAGGGCTTCGCCCTCCAGGACTTCGCATCCCAGCTTGTGCTGCCGGGCCAATTTCTGGGCCAGTTCCGCGAAGGACTCCGGATGGAGTTCCCCCGGAGGCGTGTTCACCAGGTCCCGCACCCGGTGGCAGGCCACGACCCCCGCCTCCACCAGCGGCTGTCGTCGCCGGGCTTTTCGCGTGTCGTCGCCGTTGGTGAAGATTTCCACCGAATCCAGGCGGCGAGGTGCCGGTTTCCCCTTGAATTTCGAGAAATCGTAGTCTGCGAGAAGGGCGCCTTCAAGCACTGCGCATTGGATGACATCGTGCTCCAGAGCCGAGGTCGCAGGAGCGATGACTCCAACCTGCTTCCAGCCTTTTTTGACAGCATTCCTGACCGCTGCACCAACGGCCTTGCGGATCTTGTTAAGGGTGACGGTTTCCTCGTCACCCAGCCCCACCAGCATCATCCAGCGGCTGTCCTTCACGCCATTGGGATGATGCAGCGGGACGATCTCCATGGGGTCTGCATGGAAATCCCCCTCATCCATCACCTGGCGAGCCACCTTGCTGATGGCCAGCGGAAGCCGATGGCGCTCCCGGCCAGAAAACACGGGAACAATCAGCACATCCCCGGAGAAGTCCTTACCGTTCTGGGAGTTGATTTCAATGGTGGGCACTCTTTCCTCCGGCTGGAAGCTCCCAGTATAAGGCACCCTCCGGGAAAGCCCAAAAAACCAGCACTAAAGCCCGAAAATAGGGTAATTTCTAACGCCTGTTTTCAGGGAATTGTTCCCACGCCTGATGGTTCAGGGCTCAAGCCAGGAGGCCTTGCGGCCCTCGCCCTCCCGCTCCAGGCGAAGCATCGCCACCCATTCGGTGGGCCAGGGACCGTCCGGTCCCGCCCACTCCACCACCAGACGGTCCTGGGGCCTCAGATCCTCTTCCAACCCCAGGCTCCAGGCTCCTCCGGCTCCGAGGCGGTAGAGGTCCAGATGAAAGACCCGGCCCTCCGCCCCGCAGTAGCGGTGCAGCACCGCGTAGGTCGGGCTGGCCACCTGCTCCGGGTCCCCTCCGCACCCCCCCACGAACCCCCGGGTCCAGGTGGTCTTGCCGGCCCCCAGATCCCCTTCCAGCAGCCAGGTGCCGCCGGGAGGCGTTCTCCGGGCCAGCTCGGCTCCCAGGGCCTCGGTGGCCTCCTCATCCGGAAGGAACCGTTCAGGCATGTCCGCTCCGCTGACGCAGCACAGCAGAAAGAGCTGGTCCCAGATCCCGAACCCTCAAGGGGCCGGCCCCCAGATGGTCGGCGGCGGCGCCGTGGAACCAGACGGCAGCCGCCACATGGGACCGGAGCACACCCCCATTCCGCCCATCCTCCCGCCCCCAGCGGGCCGCGAGGGCGCCCACCATGCCCGCCAGGAAATCCCCGCTGCCTCCCGTGGCCAATCCGGAATGCCCCGTCGGATTCACCCACACCTGGGGATCGTTGCCTCCCGCCACCAGGGTCTGGGCCCCTTTGAGCACCCGGATCGCGGGCCCGCTCGCCTGGCGCACGGCGGCCAGGCGGCTGGAGGGTTCGCGCGGCGGCTCGCCCCCGAACAGCCGCGCCCATTCGCCCGCATGGGGTGTCAGCACCGTCCCCGGCCGTTCCAGCCATCGGGGGCCCTCCCAAAGGCCGAGAGCCGAAGCATCCAGCACCAGGGGCCCTAGCCAATCCGGAACATCCGTAACGCCGCCCGGCCCCACCAGGAGGGCGTCCACGCCTTCGGGAACACGGCCCTCCCAAGGGCACACCAGGGCTTCGGGAACCTGCGCGGCGATCTCGGCCCGGAGGGCCGGATCCACCAGGAGGGTCACCAGGCCTGCCCCCATGCGCAGGGCGCCTTCGGCAGCCAGCACGGCGGCGCCGGACATGCCCAGGCTCCCGGCCCGGATCGCCAGATGGCCCGCCCTCCGTTTGTGGGCATCCCAAGGAAGGCCGGGAAGGCGAGGGTCCTCCAGAAGGGCCAGGCCAGCCTCGGGACAACCGGGCAGAGGCAGGGGCACCACCGTGATCGCTCCGCAGGCCTCCCGGGCTGGACGGAGCCCGTGGCAGATCTTCCGGTGGCCGAAGCAGGCCGTGCGATCCGCCTGAATGCAGGGGCCCGGCAGGTCGCCCAGGCTGGGATCCAGGCCCGAGGGCTGATCCAGGGCCAGCACCCTGAAGCCTCGCGGCACGTCCGGCCCCAGGGCCTCCACCCAGAGGCGGGCCCCCCCC
>MWBB01000129.1 GCA_002068835.1 Acidobacteria bacterium ADurb.Bin340
CCCGCCTGTGCGTGATCCAGAAGGACCTGGCCGGGGCCGCCCAGCATCTGCGGGAGGGCCTCCAGGCCAACCCGAGGAGCATCGAGATCCTGGAGGCCCTGGCCGAAGTCGAACTGCAGGCCAAGGCGCCCGAACGGGCCCTCGAATCCCTCTCCCAGATCCCCCAGCTCCCTGAAAAGGCCGCCGTCCTCTGCGAGCGCGCCCTGCGGGAATTGACCCGCGCCGGCCGCACCGACGAGGGGCTGCGGCTGTTCAAGAGCATCGGCAGGGAATTCGCCCGCCGCGGCCTGGGCGAACTGGCCGCCCGGGTCATCCAGAATGCGCTCCAGGGCACGGCCCTGCCTCTCGAAGCCTGGATCCAGCTCGCCGAGATCGCCCAGCAGAGCGGCGACCGGGAAGGCCGCATCACGGCCCTCGGTCAGGCCCTGCGGGAAGCCCAGGCCGCCAAGGATGGCCCCCTGGTCAAGAACCTGTCGGAACAGCTCACCTCCCTCGGCGTCGATCCAGGGGAAGCCGGCCAGGCTCCGCCTCCGGTTACGGCTCCCCGTCCCCAGGCTCCCCGGGGCGAAGGCTCCGCGCCCGGTTCCACCGAAGTGGATCCCGTCAAGCGCATGCAGGTGGAACAGCTCACCCGGGAGGCGGAGCAGTACGTCCGCAACCGGTTCAACGACCGGGCCCAGGAGGCCTACCAGAAGATCCTGGAGCTGGACCCGACCCACCGGGACGCCATCCACCGGACTGCGGACATCATCAAGGCCACGGGCAAGATGACGGCCGTCCAGATGCACTACGTGAAGATGGCCCAGACCCTCGCTCCCCTGGGCCATCGGCACCTCGCCGTGGAGTGCCTGGACCGGGCCGAAACGCTCTTCCCCGGCTCCACCCGCCTCATCCGAAGGATGCTGAACCTGGTGGATCTGCCCCCGGAGCCCGCCGCACCGGTGGCCGAATCCCACCCGGAAGCGGCTCCCCCCGCCCCCGCTCCCAGCATCGCCCTGGGCGCAGGGGCCCCGGCCGCTCCCATGAACGACCTGGATGTGCTCATCGGGCTGGACGACGGGCCCCGTACGCCCGCGCCCTCTCCCGCCCTCCCTCCAGCCCCCGCCGCGGCCCTGCCTTCGATCCCCCTGGCCCTTCCCGGGGAATCCCTTCCAGAATCCCTGGATGCAGGCGATCTGGCCTGGGGCGACCTGGCCGAAGAACTCCCGGTGGAAGACGAGGTGCGTGCCGAAGCCCTGGCCCCCCTGCCAGTGGAGGATATCGAGTCCCTGGAGGGGCTTGAGCTGGAGCCCCTGCCCTTCGCCCAGGGCAGGATGCCCACGCCCCCCCCAGGACAGCCCGCCCCCATTCCCATGGCCGCGGGCCCCGTGGCGCCGCCTTCCGCCCTGGACGAAGATCTGGCCTCCACCCTCTCCGACATCGATTTCCAGCTGGACTACGGCAGCCCCGACGAAGCCAAGATCGAGATCGAAGCAGCCCTGCGCTCCTGGCCCGGCCAGCCGGAGCTGCTGGACCGCCTGCAGATGGCGGAGGAGGCCCTGAAGCGCATGGGCCATCCCTCCAAGGCGGCCGCCCTGGACGAGGATCAGGAGTTCACCCACACCTTCTTCGACCTCACCGATGTGCTGGGGGATTCCATCCTGGAATCCGGCGAAGGCGAGGAGATGCACGACGCCACCAACGTGGTGGAGAAGGTGCAGTCGGTGGAGGAGCTGTTCAACGCCTTCCGCGAGGGGGTCGAGCAGCAGGTGAAGTCCGACGACTACGACACCCACTACAACCTGGGCATCGCCTACAAGGAGATGATGCTCATCGAGCCGGCCCTCGAGGAGTTCAAGAAGGCCATGCGCGATCCGGAGCGAACCCTGGAGTGCTGCTCCATGCTGAGCATCTGCGAGCAGAGCCAGGGCAACCTGGAAGCGGCCATGAACTGGCTGCGCCAGGGCATCGAGGCTCCGGGTTTCCCGCCCGAGGACAGCATCGGCCTCCGCTACGACCTGGGCGAGCTGCTGCTGCAGCAGGGCCGCATCGATGAAGCCAGGGCGGAATTCCAGGCCGTGGCGGAATACGATCCGGACTACCGGGACGTGGCCAAGCGCCTGGCCTGATCCCGGTCAGGCCCCGCCTTCCAGGGGCTGGAGCCCCCGCAGACGCCAGTCCCCGTCCCGGCGCTCCCAGCGAAGCTGGAAACGCCGACGGCTGGCGTCCTGGGGCAACAGCCCCCCATCCTCCCGGCCCGTCAGCAGAACTTCCACGGTCTGCCGAGCCTGGCTGCCCTGCACCTCCACGCGGTCGGCCAGCACCGTCACGCCCACCTTCTCCCGGCGCAGCACGCCCAGCAGGTAGAGCCTCGCCGCCCCCGCATCCATGCCCTCCGGTCCTTCGAAACGGGGGCTCAGGCGGGCGGCGGCCCGGCCGACATCCCCGGCCTCCAGGGCTTCCACACACTCCTGGAACGCGGCCTTCACCTGGGCTTCCGGGGTCTGGCCGCCGCAGGCCAGAAGGAGGCTGAACAGACCGGACAGGAGCAGATGGGGGCGCATGGCGCCAGTATGCTACCCCTCCCGCACCAGGTCCGCCTCCCGACGGTTCACGAAGCGTGCGATAGCCTCCCGGTCCCCCCGGGGCGGCTGACGGGACCAGGGCGCGGTGATCTCCCAGAGGCCCAGCATGTCCTCGGGACACCCGACGGACTCGTAGATGGTTTCCACCGCCACACCCAAAGCCTCGGGCGACAGGGGCGCCTCCAGCACGTCCTTGAGCAGTGCGAGACGCCAGCGGTCCTGGGCGCGGCCCCAGCGCTGCCCCCCGGGACGCGGAGCCTTGCCCGTCTGCTCGGCGCTGGCCTTCCAGAGCGCAGCCTCGAACCGGGTGGCCCGTTCCACGCCCTCCAGCCGGCACACACGATCCGTGGCTTCGCCCTGGAATCCGCCTCCCCGGATCCAGACCTGGATCTCCTCCGCCTTCAGGAAACCGAAATCGTGGCCCACCACCACGTCATCCCACGTGATTCCTTCGGCCCCGCCCACGTGGCGGGCCAGGATCGCAAGCCAGTTGCCGAGCACCATGGGTCACCTCCGACCCCAGCTTCGGTTCCCGCTGTGAAGGATCCGAGGCGGCGCCGTGCGGGAACGGGAGCGATTCCGTGAAAACCTCAGGCCAGCAGCCCCAGCGCCAGATGCGCCGCCACCCGCGCCGAGGCCTCGGAGCCTTCCAGGTTCGGCGCCAGTTCCATGAGGTCCGCGCCCACCCAGGGCTGGGGCCAGCGATGCAGCGGCCTCAGCAGGGCCAGCACCTCCACCACCGACAATCCGCCCGGCACAGGCTCTGCCACGGCCGGGCAGAAGGCCGGATCCAGCACATCCAGATCGATGCTCACGTAGGCGGCCCCCTGGCCCACCCGGGCCAGATCCCCCTGCAGTTGGCTGGCCAGCCGCGGATCCCGCAGATCCCAGGGCGTCCAGAGCTTCACGCCCGCATCGCAGAGGAAAGCCAGCTCCTCGCTGTCGAACCGGGGCGCCCGAAGGCCCAGCTGCACCGTCCGGCGGGGATCCAGCAGCCCTTCCTCCAGGGCCTGGCGCACCCAGGTGCCGTGGTGGGCTTCGGTCCCCCAGCGTTCGCCATGTCCGGCATCGGGATGGGCATCGAACTGGAGCATCCCCAGGGGGCCGTGGTAGCGGGCATGCGCCCTCAGCGCCCCCAGGGTCATGAGGTGGTCGCCGCCCAGCATCAGGGTTCGGGCACCGTGGCCCACCCAGCCCGCCACCGTGCGGGTGACGGTCTCCAGGGCTTCGGGGATGGAGAAGGGCCGCGTGGGGGCGTTCCCGCCGTCCACCCAGTCCATGGCGGCATAGCCCCGGGGCTCATCCTCGCTGCCCTGGAGGCGCAGGGGCATCGGCAGGCGCCCCAGGCCCATCGTGGCCGCGCGAAGGGCCCACGGCCCCAGGCGGGCGCCGGGGCGATGCAGTACGCCTCCGTCAAAGGGCACGCCCAGCACCACGCCGGGGACAGCATCGGGTTCCAGTTGCAGGGGCAGGCCCAGAAAGGGGGTCAGGCCGGCCCGGAGGCCGTTCAGGAGCAGGTCGGGATTCACGCAGAGACCTCGAGGGGGGTTCGATGGGGGTCCAGATGGGCCACAGCGGCATCCACGAAAGCGGACTCGCTGGAGAATTCCTCGGGAAGCAACCGTGGGCCGGGCGCCACGTCCACCCGGGCGCCCCGGGTCCGGGCCAAACCCCGGAGATGGGGCAGCAGGGTCTCCGATCCGGTCCAGGGGTAGTGCTGATCGGGGCTGCCCAGGCGCAGCGGCAGCACGGGCGTCCCCATCCGCCAGGCGGCCCTCAGGCTGCCCTCCTGGAGGGGCGCAAGGCCTTCTCCCCGGGTGGTGGTGCCTTCAGGAAACACCAGGAAGTCCTCGCCTTTCCCCAGGGCCCGGCCCAGCGCCACCAGGGCTGCGGCACGGCTGAGAGCATCCTCCCGCTGCACGAAGTGGAGGCCTGCCCGACGGGCGCCCCATCCGATGAGCGGGTAGTCCGCCACCTCCGCCTTGGCCAGCACGCCTGCCGGACGCAGGGAAAGCAGCACGATCGGATCCAGCCAGCTCAGATGATTGGCCACCCAGAGGGGCGCATCGGCGGGCAACGGGCCGGCCAGGCGGACCTCCACCCGCAACCGCTTCAGCAGCCGACCGCAGAAGGGCGCCAGGTGACCTTCCGGCGCGGCCGACAGCGCCATCCGGACCATCGTCCAGCCACAGCCCCCCAGGGCCGCCAGCAGGCGGGGCGGCACTTCAGGAAACCAGCTTCAGGCGGGTGTACCGGGCCCGCAGGGCCTCCAGATCCGCCTTGCCGATCTCGGACCAGAGGCGCACATCGCCCCGGTGGTAGTAGTCCTGGGCCTCGGCCACCACGCGGGCCCCGAGGCTCTCGTGCACGGATCGGGCCTCGTGATTGCCGGGCTCTACGCAGAAACGGCAGGCCTCCATCTCCTCTTCGAGCAGCTTGCGCACCATGGCCCGGATCAGGAGGTAGTTGACCTTGGTCTTCTGGTAGTCCGGCAGCACCGCGAGCGTGGCACAGTAGGCCACCTTGCCCTTGGGGAAGTTCAGCACGTAGCCCACGGGCCGCTCGCCGTCGAAGGCCAGGAAGCACCAGTCGGCGTAGAGCTCCGTGCAGAGGCGCAGGTAGTAGGGCCCGAGCGTTCCCACCGCATCACCGGACCAGAGCTCCCGCTCCAGGGCCTCCAGATGCCAGTAGTCGGCGGAAACAAGGGGCCGCACCGTGTAGCGGGGCGCGGTGGATTCGACCTTCTCGAAGCTGGCAGGGGCCATGGGGCACCTCCTCGCCCCGAGCATCCCCAGCAGGCGTGAATCCTCTGCGCCCCACCTGGAACCCTTTTGCAGCCTTCCTGCGACGGCTCCGTTACGCCAATCCGTAGGCCCGGAAAAGGCCCGGATACCCGCGAACCTCCACCTCGGCTCCCGAAAGCCCAAGAGACGCCCTGGCCTCAAGGATGTCCTTCTCGGAGCCCTCCAGCTCCAGGAAGCAGCCGAAGGGCGCGCGATCCAGGCAGGCCACCAGTCCTCCGCGCCGATAGACGGCCCGCTGCTTCACCATGCGCATCACCGGCGCGTATCCCAGAACCTTGAGGATGCCCTCCAGGATCTCCGCATCGGCCACGGCCGTTTCCAGTTCCGGACGGATCTTCAGCAGGGGGTCCGCCCGCTTCGGCCCCTTCCACGTCAGGGTGGCGCCGCCCCCGTAGCGGCGCACCCGCAGCGCGCACCCCTGGTCGAAGAGTTCCGCGCCCCGATCCCACAGGGTGCTGGTTTCATCCTGGAGGGGCGTCTCCAGCTGGAATCCGAGGGATTCCAGGCGCGGCGGCAGGTCCTCCAGCCCCGGAAGGCGAAGCTTCACCTCGATCTCCAAAGGGGGGCCGTCGCGCATTCCGGAATCCGTCATCATGGCCCTGGATGATCCCACGCCGGTATCTCATCGCCACCCTGTTCATCGCGGCCATGCTCGTGCTGCTGGCCGTGGTGCAGGCCCCCAGGAGCCGCAGCGCGGGAGGGTTCGCCACGGACGCCCCGCCACCCCTGCTCAGCCTGGAGAGCTTCCGCACTCTGGCGGAACTCCCCCTCCGGGACGGCTGGTCCCCGCGCTTCCAGTCCACCCGGGATCCCGATCAGCCGCTGCCCTGGCCCTTTGGCGGCGGTTTCGGAACCCCCTGGGAGCCCGCCTCCCCCTACCTGGGCGACCAGGGGGTGGCCCTCAACGGCCCCGATGGGCGCAGCGAGGTGGTGCTCTGGCGCGGCCTGGAATGGCGGCGCTACCGGTTCGAAGCCCCCCTGGCTTCGGCCCGCCTTGCCCCCCACCGCAGCGACCGCCTGCTGGTCACGGTGGCGCTGCCCCAGGGCCGCTTCAACACCCAGCTTCTGGAGATCCCCGAAGGACGGGTGCTCTGGGCCGTGGACAGCGGGCCCTGGAGCCGCTTCAGCTGGGATGGCCGGGCAGTACTGGTGGGCCTCGACCCGCCCCAGCCCCGGGAATCCCTGCTTCTGAGCAGCCTGCCCCTGGATGGCCCCGAGGCCGAGCCCACCTTGGCCGACTGGAGCGAGGCGGACCTGGGCCCACCTCCCCGACGCTGGATCACCCGCCCCGCCCAGCTCTGGCCCGATGGCCAGGATCTCCCGGGCCATCGTCTTCATGTGCCCTGGGCCCCAGGCGCGCGCCTGTGGTTCCCCCGGGGCGATCGCCTGTGGCACGCCAGCGGCGGCCAGTGGACCCT
>MWBB01000130.1 GCA_002068835.1 Acidobacteria bacterium ADurb.Bin340
CCCTGGATCGTGGGCTGGCCATCCTCCCCCACGCACATCCGCTGGGGCGGACCCACCTGGGTTTCCGATTGATCAGGTTGGGTGGTGACGAGGTTGGAAATGCGCCAAGCGATCTTGCGCGGGCTGAAGAAGGTTTCAGTGGCTCCAAAAGGCACCTTGGCTTCGCTGAGGAAGGCCTCCAGCTTTCCGGCCAGTTCCTCCGCCAGGGGCTTCAGGAAGCGGGCGGGGATCTCTTCGCAGTGCAGTTCCAGCAGGAGGGTGCGGGTCTCCATCACTTCACCTCCTTCGCGGCTTCGGCTTTCGTGGCTTCGTGCTCCAGGTAGGCCTTGGCGCAGGCGGTGGCGAGGTCGCGCACCCGCTTGATGATGCCGGGCCGCTCGGTGGTGCTCACGGCGCCCCGGGCATCCAGCACATTGAAGGTGTGGCTCATCTTCAGGGCCTGGTCGTAGGCGGACAGGAAGTGTCCATGGTCCGTGACGAGGCGCCAGCCTTCCTTCTCGAAGTCGTTGAAGAGGCGCTGGTGCAGGTCCAGATCTGCATGCTCGAAGGAGTACGCGCTGAGCTCGAACTCCTCCCGGTGGCGCACGTCGCCGTAGCTCACGGGGAAGAGGCCCTGGTCCGTCTTCACCTCGCCCCAGGTGAGGTCGAAGATGTTGTCGATGCCTGTGAGGAACATGCAGATGCGCTCGATGCCGTAGGTGAGCTCGGCGCTCACGGGGCGGCAGTCGAAGCCCGCCACCTGCTGGAAGTAGGTGAACTGGGTGATCTCCATGCCATCCAGCACCACCTGCCAGCCCACGCCCCAGGCGCCCAGGGTAGGGCTCTCCCAGTTGTCCTCCTCGAAGCGCAGGTCGTGCTTGGAGAGGTCGATGCCCATGGCCTCCAGGCTCTCGATGTACATCTCCTGCACCTTGGCGGGGCTGGGCTTGAGGATCACCTGGAACTGGTGGTGCTTGTAGAGGCGGAAGGGGTTCTCGCCGTAGCGCCCGTCGCCGGGGCGGCGGCTGGGCTCCACGTAGCCCACGTTCCAGGGCTTGGGCCCCAGGGCACCGAAGAAGGTGAGCGGGTTCATGGTGCCCGCGCCCTTCTCCAGGTCGTAGGGCTGCCCCACGAGGCAGCCGCGGTCGGCCCAGTAGCGCTGGAGGCGGAGGATCAGTTCTTGTACATGCATGGGAACCCGCAGAAAAGCTCGATTCTACCGGGGTTTCCGCAGGGGGGCGAGGACGGAGCGCCGAGGTCCGGGGGTAAACCTCGCATTGCGAGGCTACAATAGCCCCGCCCGACCTTTCCGCGAGGATCCCATGCTCCCAACGGCCTCCACCCGCCTGGCGCTCGCCACCCTCCTGATCGTTGCCGCGGGCAGCGGTGCGCCCCTGGGGCTCCAGGCCGCGCCCGCCCCCAAGGCCGCCAAGGCCACGCCCGCCAAGCGCTCCATCACCCACGACCTCTATGACACCTGGCGCAGCATCCAGGGCACGCGGCTCTCCCGGGATGGACAGTGGGTGGCCTATGCGATGGCGGCCCAGGAAGGCGATGGCGAGCTGGTGGTGAAGCACCTGCGCACGGGCCAGACCTTCCGGCACCCCCGGGGCAAGGATCCGGTGTTCGCGGCGGAGGGCCGCTTCGTGGCCTTCGCGGTGGCGCCTCCCAAGGCCGAGGTGGACCAGGCCAAGAAGGCCAAGAAGAAGCCGGACGCAATGCCCAAGGCGGGCCTGGGCGTGATGGACCTGACTACGGGCAAGGTGGAAACCCTGGATCGGGTGAAGTCCTTCCGCCTTGCCGATGAAGGCGGTCGCTTCCTGGCGGCCCTGCTGGAGGCGGCGCCCAAGGCGGACTCCACCCAGGAGGCCAAGGCCGAAGGCGATGCGAAGGATGCCGAAGACCAGCGCGCGCGGCCCGGCGGCGCGGGGGAGGCCAAGAAGAACGAGCCCGGCACGGATCTGGTGCTCTGGGAGCTGGGCACGGCCCAGCGCACCACGGTTCCGGAGGTGGGGGAGTACCGCTGGAACAAGCCGGGCACCCTCCTGGCCTACACCGTGGTGCCGAAGCCCTCGCCCAAGAAGGAGGGGAAGGCCGCGAAGGAGGGCGCCGAAGCCAAGCCGGATGCGGAAGCGCCGATGCGCCAGGGCGTCTTCCTGCGCCGGATGGACGGCACCCCGGAGCGGGCGCTGCTGGCGGGGCCCGGCAAGGTCCGGAGCCTCGCCTTCGATGAAGCGGGCCGGCAACTGGCCTTCCTCAGCGACCACGCCGAGGCCAAGGCGGAAGCCCCGGCCTTCCGGCTCTACCTCTGGCAGGACGGTCAGGAGACCACACGGGAGGTGGCCGCCAAGGGGGCCGCGGGCCTGCCCGAGGGCTGGGCGCCCAGCGAGCACGGCGCCCTCGATTTCTCCAAGGACGGCGCGCGGCTCTTCTTCGGCAGCGCCGAAGCGCCCAAGGCCGAGCCCAAGGATGCACCGGAGCCCATGAAGGTGGACCTCTGGCACTGGAAGGATCCCGAGCTCCAGCCCATGCAGAAGGTGAGGGCGGAAAACGAGCGCAAGCGCAGCTTCCGGGCGGTGCTTCAGGTTGCCGAGGGCCGCATCGTGCAGCTCGGGAATGCCACGCTGCCTGAGGTTCTGGTGAACGAGAACCCCCGCGTCGCCCTGGGTTTCGATCCGGCGGCCTACCGGATGGCAGCCTCCTGGGACACGCTCTACGCCGATGCCTATGCGGTGGATCTGGCCACGGGCGCCCGGAAGCTCCTGGCCCGCAAGGTGCGCTTCAGCGAAAGCCTGCGGGAGGGTTCGGGCCTTCTGTCGCCGGAGGGAGGCTTCTTCCTCCAGTGGGATGGCGAGGCCAAGGCCTGGATGAGCGTGGACACGGCCACGGGCCAGGCTCGGAACCTCACGGGTTCCCTGGGCGTGGGCTTCCACGACGAGGAGCTGGACATGCCCATGGCCGCCACGCCCCACGGCCAGGGCGGCTGGGTGGAAGGGGACCGGGCGGTGCTGCTCTACGACCGCAACGATGTGTGGGCCGTGAAGCCCGATGGCACCGGCGCACGGAGGCTGACCCAGGGCCGCGAAGGCAAGGTCGAGTTGAGGGCGCTGCGGCTGGATCCCGAGGCCCGGGCCCATCCGGTCGGGAAGCCCCTGGTGCTTTCGGCCACCCAGGAGCAGACCCGGGCCAGCGGCTTCTACACGGCGGATCTCGAAGGCACCGCGGCCCCGGTCCGGCGCTTCTGGGCCGACAAGCTGGTGGGCGGGCTGCTGAAGGCCAAGAACTCAGAAGCGGTGGTGTTCACCCAGCAGCGCTTCGACGAGTACCCCGATCTCTGGGCTTCGGACCTGGCCTTCAAGGCTCCCGCGCGGATCAGCGAAGGCCATCAGCAGATGGAGGGCCTCCTCTGGGGCCGTTCGGAGGTCATCGAATACGTGAACGGTGACGGCCAGCGGCTGCGGGCCCTCCTCACCAAGCCCGCGAACTTCGATCCTTCGAAGAAATACCCGCTGCTGGTCTACATCTACGAGCGGCTCTCGGACGAGCTGCACCGCTTCCAGCATCCGGGGCCCGGCACCGGTGTGAACTTCAGCCGCTTCGCCAGCAACGGCTACGTGATCCTGCGGCCCGACATCGTGTACGAGACGGGCTATCCCGGCAAGAGCGCCATGAAATGCGTGCTGCCCGCCGTGGAGCAGACGGTGGCCAAGGGCTTCATCGACCCCGCCCGCATCGGCATCGCCGGGCACAGCTGGGGCGGCTACCAGATCACCTACATGGTCACCCAGACGAACCTCTTCAAGGCTGCGGAGGCCGGGGCCCCCGTGAGCAACATGACCAGCGCCTACGGCGGCATCCGCTGGGGCACGGGCATGAGCCGGGCCTTCCAGTACGAGCACACCCAGAGCCGCATCGGCGGAACCCCCTGGGACAAGCCCCTGCAGTTCATCGAGAATTCGCCCCTGTTCTGGGTGGAGCGGGTGCAGACGCCGCTGCTCATGCTCCACAACGACGAGGACGACGCCGTGCCCTGGTACCAGGGCATCGAGTTCATCAGCGCCCTGCGCCGCCTCGGTCGGGAAGGGTGGATGTTCAACTTCAACGGCGAGAAGCACGGCCTGCGGGAGCGTCCCGCCCAGAAGTACTGGACGATCCACCTCTGCGAATTCTTCGACCACCTGCTGCTGGGCGCGCCGCGCCCCGCCTGGATGGATGCGCCCGTGCCCTACCTGGAGCGGGGCAAGCGCAGCGTGGACGAGCTCTACAAGGCCAAGTGAATCAGAGGGGCCAGGCTCCTGCGCCTTCCCGCAGGAGCCTGGGCTCGCCCTCCGAAAGATCCAGCACCGTGCTGTGCTCGCCGACGGGCTCGCCGCAGTCCACCACCAGATCCAGGGCATGGCCCAGTTCTTCGTGGATCTCCCAGGCGGAAAGAAGGGGTTCCTCGCCCGACCGTTTGCAGCTGGTGGTGAGGATCGGTTCGCCCAGGAGCTGGACCAGTGCGCGGCAGAAGGGATGGTCGGGAATCCGCAGACCCACGGTCTGCTTGGCCTGGAGGTAGCGGGGCACCTCGCGGCTGGCGGGCAGCACCAGGGTGTAGGGGCCCGGCAGGAGCTGCTTCAGGAGACGGAAGGTGGCCGTGTCGAGGTGCTGGGTGTAGCGCCCCAGCATGCTGAGGTCGGTGCAGAGAATCGACATGGGCTTGCGGGGATCCCGGCCTGTGATCTGCTGGATGCGGTCCACGGCCTTCTTGCGCGAGATGAGGGCTCCGAGGCCGAAGAGCGTGTCGGTGGGGTACGCGATCACCCCATCGCCGCGCAGAAGGTCTGCGATGCGCTCCAGATGGCGCTGCTGCGGGGTTTGAGGGTGCAGGTCGAGGATCACCCCTCCAGGTTATCCCAGCGGGCCCGGCCGGCGCTGGGATGCTGGTCGGGCCGCTGGAAGAAGCGCTCCAGCAGGGCGGGATCGAGGGGCTCCGTCAGCCCTGAACGCCGGGCCTGGAGGGCCAGCAGGCCCAGCACTGTGAGGCTGTCCCGCAGCTCCCCGGACAGGACGCGGGCCACGGCATCACCGAAGGGCTCACGGTGCAGCCGCAGTTCCTCCTCCGCGTCGGGCTGGTGGCCGTGGGGATCCGGCGAGAGGTCCCGCGCCACGAAGAGGAAGGCCTCCTCGTCGCTGCTGGCGTTGGAAAGGTTGGCGTAGAGCAGGGGCTCCCACACCTGGGCCTGGAGACCGGCCTCCTCGGCCAGTTCCCGGCGGATGCAGTCGAAGGGCGATTCGTCCGCCTGGCCGCCGCCCTCCACGATCTCCCAGGAGTATTCCTCCAGCGGGTAGCGCCACTGACCCACCAGCACCACCTGGTCCTCCTCGTCCAGGGCCACCACGCCGCAGGCGGTGCGTCGGAACCCGCAGACGGGGTAGATGCCTTCCACCCCCTTGCGATGCTGGAATCGGTCTCGTCGCAGGCGGATCCAGGGCGAGTCGAACAGATGTGTGCGCTCCATGGTCCGGTACGGATTGGGCTGATCGGGCAGGGGCAGGGGGCGCCGGGACATGGGAACTCCACAACGAAAAAACGCCCGCGGGAAGCGGGCGTCGGGAAGATTCGAAGGGCCTAGCGGCGCAGGCCGAGGCGCTCGATGAGCTTGGCGTAGCGGGCCTTGTCCTTCTTCTTCAGGTAGTCGAGCAGGCGGCGGCGCTGGCCCACCAGGATCATGAGGCCGCGGCGGCTGTGGTAGTCCTTGGCGTGCACCTTGAAGTGCTCGGTCAGGTCGTTGATGCGCTTGGTGATCAGGGCCACCTGGACCTCGGGGGAGCCCGTATCGCTCTCGTGGGTCTTGTAGTCCGCGATGATGATCTGCTTCTGGTCGGTGTTCAGGGCCATGTCTGGCTCCTTTTCGGGGGATCGCCCGTCACCTGCCGCGCAGCCCCGTGCCGCTTGGAGGTCGAAGTCCGGAGAAGGGCCGGACACCCGTTTCAAAGCTCGAAGCGGCACCAGGGGTGCCGCTTCGAAGGTGGTGCGGATAGAGGGACTCGAACCCCCACGACCGTGAGATCACTAGTACCTGAAACTAGCGCGTCTACCAATTCCGCCATATCCGCGTATCGCAGCGGCCCCCGCGAGGACTGCCGAAGAACGATCGTATCGCAGGGCGGGCCGGGCGGCAAGCCCTGATTCCGGGGCCTACCACTCGCGGTAGGGGATGCCGTTCATCCCGGTGCCGTTGGCCTGGCTGTACACATCGAAAACATGGCCGCCGCCCCAACTGGTGCTGTCGGGATCATCGTTGGTGGAGCGCAGTCCCCACTCCGCTTTCCCGGTGAAGGGATCGATGGGAATCCGGCGCAGGAAGCGGACCTTGGCGTTCCGCCCCATGGCTGGCACGCCTTCCACCAGCATCTCCAGGCTTTCGGGGTAGCCGTTGTTCTCGGGGGCCGGGGCCTTGATCTTCTGCTGTTCCGCCTGGGTCTTGTAGGCGTCGATGGCCATGCGCATCTCGCGAAGGGACCGGCGCAGCTCCAGCTCCTTCTGGCGCCGGATCCCGTTCTTCATCATGGGCACGGTGGCCGAGGCGAGGATGATCAGCACGGTCGCGGTGACCAGCATCTCCATCAACGTGAAGCCGCGCTGACGCTGCATGGCCCTATTCCACCGTGACGAGGGCGTTCACCACCCGGGCCCCGATGGGGTTGGAGCCCGCCTGGTAGCGCCCGCCCTGGATCAGGAGCGGCGCGTTGCCCGGCTGGAGCCCTTCCACCTCGATCATGGCCAGGGCGCCGC
>MWBB01000131.1 GCA_002068835.1 Acidobacteria bacterium ADurb.Bin340
CTGGTGCGGGCGGCCTCCGAAGCGAGCATCAGGCCCTGATCCACCCGGGCCGTGACGAAGCGTTCGGTCTCCTGGGCCTGGCGGAGCGTGTCCTCGGCCCAGCGCAGGCCCTGCTCCGCCGCCTGGGCGCCGAAGTAGGCCCGCACCACGGCGTAGGCCACCTGCTGGCGCCGGTGGGCCTGGGCGGCGGCCTCGGAAGCGGCCATGGCCTCTCCGGCCTTCCGGGCGGCGCTGATGCGGCCCCCGGCGTAGAGGGGCTGGCTGAGGGTCAGGCTTGCCCCACCGCCAGTCATGGCTTCGGGGTGGTTGAGGCGGTCGGGCAGGAAGTCCATCTGCCCGATGCGGGCCTGGTTCAGCTTCATGCCGAAGGCCATCATGGGCTCGTCGGTGCGCTGGAGGCCCGCCTGGGCCGTGAGGGTGGGAAGGCGCAGGTCGTGGTGGGCCTGGGCCTCGGCCCGGGCCTTGGCCACCATGGCTTCGCCCGCCTGGAGGCCCGCCTGGCCCGTCCAGGCCTTCCGCAGGGCCGCTTCCAGGGTCAGGGGCTCCGCCGAAGTTTCAAGAGGCTTCGTCTGAACTTCGAGAGGCTTCGCCTGGGCCTCAAGAGGCGTCGCCTGGGCCGCCAGGGGCGGGGCCAGCAGGGCCGGAGCCAGGAAAAGCAGGGGGAACCGCGTGGGCATCATGCCTCCTCGGAGGATCAGTTCAGGGCCTGGAGGGTGGCGGCCACCCGGTGGGACACGTGGGCGCCGACCAGCGAACACAGGTCCGACACCATGGGCTGTACGGGTAGGTAATAGACGGTGTTGCCCTCCTGGGACCGCGTCAAGAGACCGGTGCGCACCAGGCAGGACAAATGCTTGCTGGCATTGGCCTGGGCGAGGTGGGCCCGCGCGGCTACGACCCCCTGGTTGAGGGGGGCTTCCGCCTCCAGGAGCACCTGGAGGATGCGCAGGCGCGAGGGATCACCCAGGGCGGCGAAGATGCCGCTGGCCTCGTCGATCATGGTGGGCGTAGCCAGGAGGGGGCGCATCAAACACTCCATGACCACATGGTAATATGGTCATCTTGGGTGTCAACCCCTGGTTTCCTGCGTTCGTGTCAGGGGGCCCAGACCAGCACAGAGCCATCCGGCAGGCGCAGGGCACCGCCCTGGCCTTCGGTGAAGGCGCGGGGGCTGCGGAGACTGCCCGTGGGGGTCCAGCGCTTCCGGCGCAGGTCCAGGAGGAAGGCCTGATCGGTTCCGCCAGGCTGCTCCTCGGTTCCCCCCCCCATCACCAGGGCCCGGCGGGCATCCAGGGCCACCACCAACGGGTGGAGGCGGGGCTGGCCATCGGGGAACGCCGGCAGCTTGAGGGAAGGGGGCGGGGGCGCGGGGCGGGCCTTGGCCAGGGTGGTGGCCAGGGCCTCCCGGCGACCCAGGGGCGTGAGGGCGCCCGTGCGCGGGTCCACCGCATCCACCACCGGGCCCACGGCCAGCACCCGCTTGCCGTCCAGCATCAGGCGTTCGGTCCCGGCACGCAGGGCGCCGATGTAGGTGAACTGGCCCGTGCGGGGATCCCAGCGCTCCAGGGCTGGGCCCCAGACCGGCGAGCCCAGGACCAGGAGGCGGTTTCCGGGCAGGGACAGGAGCTGGGGCGCCAGGAAGGCATTGGCCAGGGGCAGGCCCTCGGAGGTGGTTTCCTTCAGGTCTTCGGGCCCGTGGAGGCGCCGCAGGCGGGGCGCCCGTTCGGCCACCAGGCCCAGACCCTCCTCCAGGGTCGCCAGCCCGGGGTTCAGCCCCAGTCCAGGGGCACGAAGGGGATCCAGCAGGGCTTCCCGGGAGGTATCCAGCAGGGCGGCGGTGTCAAGGGGCTGGGCGGGGTCCGGGCCGAAGCCGCCCAGGAGCAGCACTCGGCCGTCCTTCAGGAGGGTGGCCTGATGGCCCGCCCGGGCAGGCAGGGTGCCCTTCCAGAGGCTCCAGCGGCCCTTGCGGGGTGTGTAGCATTCCACCGGCAGGTCCGGTCGTTGCGCGGGGGCAGGTCGTCGGCCCAGCCGGGGATGGGCGGTCGGCGCCTGGGGCCAGCCTCCGGTGACCAGCACCCGACCATCCGGCAGGGCCGTGGCCCGGAAGAAGATCCGGGCCTGCTGGAGCCCGCCGGTGGGCCGAGGGGCTTCCTTTCCTTGCCAGATCCAGCAGCCCCGGCTGGCGCCATCCACCAGCAGCACGCCCTCGGGCAGCTCCACCGCTTCGGCGCTCAGGCCGAAGGCGGGTCCGGGCAGGGGCTTGAAGACGGTGGCGCCGGGTTCCAGCACCTCCGCCGGGGCGGCAGGTTCCGTGCCGCCCACCAGGAGGATCCGGCCATCCTTCAGCCGCAGGGCCCGGTGGCCACTGCGGGCCTGGACGAGGCTCGGCCCCGGGGCGAAACGGCCGGTGGCGGGATCCAGCACTTCCGAGGTGGCGCCCTTCAGGCTGCCGCCGCTCACCAGCACCCTGCCTTCGGGCAGGGGGGTGAGCTGGAAATCCGTGCGGGTTTCCAGCATGGGCCCCAGGGGCAGGGTCCGGCCGCTGGCCAGGTCCAGGATCTCGCCCGGAGCGCCTGCGGCGGGTACGGGAGGCAGGGGCGCCGCCTTGGTCTTGCGGGGCGGGGCGGCAGACAGCGCAAGGAAACCCGCGGCCAAGAGGGCCGCCATGAGGATCGATCGCATTCAGATCACCTTTCCGGGGTTGAAGATGCCCTTGGGATCCAGGGCCCGCTTGAGGCTGCGGAGGGTTTCGATCTGGTAGGGATCCGCCAGGCCCAGGAAGGCCGGGCGCTTGGCGAGGCCGATGCCGTGCTCGCCGGTCAGTCCGCCGCCCAGGTCCATGCAGAGGCGGAAGAGGTCCATCACCTGGCCCTCCAGAACCCCGGGCTCCGTTTCGCCCGCAGCCAGGAAGTTCACGTGGAGGTTGCCATCCCCCAGGTGGCCGTAGCTCACCAGGGGCAGTCCGCGTTGGGCCACTCCCTGGTAGAAGGCCCGCAGGGCCGTTCGGGGCACCACGATGTCCTCGCTCACCTTGCGGGGGAAGCGTTCCTTGAGCACCACGGAGGTCTGGCGCCGCACGGCCCAGAGGGCCTCCCGCTGACGGGTTTCCGTGGCGCTCTGAAGGTGTTCCCCGGCAGGCCCGAGGGCCTCCAGCACCCGGTTCAGGAAGGGGTCGGACGTGCAGCCCGGGTCATCGAACTCCAGCAGGGCCAGGGCCTCGCCCGGCAGGCGGCGGGCCTCCTCGGGGCCGTGGCGGCGCAGCAACTCCAGCACGGCCGGATCCCAGAATTCGAAAGCCGCAGGCAGCAGCCCGGCCGTGACGAGGGCCACCGGAAGGTCGAGCAGGCCCTGCCAGTCGCCCACTGGCAGCAGCAGGGTCAGCCGCTCCCGGGGCTCAGGAATGAGGCGTACCGTGGCGGCCATGATGAGGCCGAAAATGCCTTCGCTGCCCACCAGGAGCTGGGCCAGGGCGGGCCCGCTGTTCTGCTTCACGGTGCCGATGCCGAAGCGGTGGACTTCCCCATCGGCCATGAGGGCCTCCAGGCTCAGTACCCAGGCCCGGGTCATGCCGTACTTGCAGGCACCGGGGCCCCCGGCGTTGGTGGCGAGACTGCCGCCAAAACCGCACTGGTCCCAGGAATTGGGATCCGGCGGGTAGAAGAGTCCCGCAGCCTCAGCGGCGGCCTTCACGTCCCGCAGCAGGCATCCGGCGGGGGCCCGGAGGTGGGGGCCCCGGGGATCCACTTCCGGCTGCCCCGGCCAGGCCGAAAGATCCACCACCACGGTGCCGGGGCCGGGCAGGCAGCCGCCGGCCTTGCCGGTGCCGGCCCCCCGGGGCACCAGGGCGCCGCCTTCTCCCTCGGCCCAGCGCACCAGCTCCCGGAGATCGTCGGGATGCGCAGGGCGGGCCAGGGCCAGGGGAGGAAGGCCCACCAGGTGCGATTCGTCCCGGCGCAGACCTTCCAGAGCCTCCGGGTTCTGGAGGAGCTGGCCGTGGGGGAGCCGAGGCAGGCGCATGGCTCCATTTTGCCCGTTTCTGGGCCGGTTCCTCCGCTGCCATGATGAGTGCCCTTCCACCTTTTCCCATGCGCCGACGCTGGCTCGCCAGATTCCGCCGATGGGCCTCGGGATCTGCCGTGGCCTGGATGGTGCTGGCGGTGGGGTTGGCGCTCACGGGGCTCGTGGCCTGGCGCCTGGAGGTCCAGGGACGCCAGCGGGCCCGGGCTGCATTCGAGGGCGAGGTGGCCCGCCTGGATCAGGCCACCCTTCGCCACCTGGAGGCGGAAGTCGACCTGCTGCGGGCGGCCCAGGGGTTGTTCGATGCCGGGCCCGTGACGGCAGAAACCTGGAAGACCTTTGCGGCCCGCTTCGATCTGCGGGGCCGTTTTCCCGGGATCCGCTCCCTGGGGTTCCTGCAGCGGGTGACCAATGATGGGTTTGATGCCTATGAGATGCATCGGCGCCGGGAGCTCGGGATCCCGTTGCGGCTGGAGGTCCCGGAAAGCGGGTGCGGTTTCTACCCCCAATTCATGGAACCCATGGTGCGCGATCCCCAGCGCCATCTGGTCCAGAACCTGTTCCGGGAACCCCTGCGGCGCGCGGCCATCACGCGGGCCATCGAGACGGATCGGCCTTCGGCCACCGGCGTGCTGAACCTCGTGGGGTTGGACGATCCCCGGGATCACCAGCGTCCCGCAGTGGTGGTGTACCTCCCCATCTATCGCCGGGCGGGCACCCCATCGGCCCCGGACCGCTGGAACGAGTGCCGAGGGGTGGTGTTCGCCTCCATCCTGCTCCACCAGGTGTTCGAGCCCCTCCTGGAGGGCTACCCCCACCTGGCGCTCCGGATCCAGGATGACGGGGGGGGCGGTCGGGAACTCTTCCGCAAGGGGCGTTTCCCCCTGGGCCAGGGGCCCTTCGAGCGGGTGCTCCAGCGGGAGGTCGCCCATCGCACCTGGACCTTCACCTACCACCTGGAAGGCGGGCCCACCCCCTTCGGCTGGCGCCGCGAAGTGAACCTCTTCCTGGTGCTGGGCATCCTGGTGTCCCTCGGTTCGGGCGCCCTGACCGGAGCCCTGCTGGCCGGCAAACGGCGCGCGGAACGGCTTGCGGCCGAGCTTAGGCGCAGCGAGAGCAGCTTCCGGCGCCTGACGGAACAGGCCCCCTGCGGCATCCTCCAGTTCGACGGCGGACTCATCACCTATGCCAACCCCTTCGCCCGGGCCTGGCTGGGGAACGATCCCGCCACACGGACCTGGCGGGATATCGTGCATTCCGAGGATCTTCCCGCCCTGGAGCGGGAGGTCCGGGCTTCCGCCAAGGCCCGCGGAGAAGGGCCGGGGACGGTCGGGGGGGAAGCGAGTCCCGTCTCCCGCAGCCTGGAAGTGCAGTTCCGGACCCGGGAAGGCCTGCGTTGGGTGGCCTTGACCCTGGGAAGTCCCCAGGGGCATGGGTTGGCCACGTTCTTCGACCTCACCGTCCGGGTGGCCGCCGAGGATGCGCGTCTCGATACCGAACGGCGCCAGGCGGAGGCGCGACGGCTGGAAAGCCTGGGCTCCCTGGCCGCCGGGTTGGCGCACGATTTCAACAACCTGCTGGGCATCGTGCTGGGGCGTTCGGACCTGGCGGCCGAACAGGGCGATCCCGAGATCCGCCAGGCCTGCCTGCGGGCCGCGGAACTCACCCGCCAACTGCTGGCCTTCGCGGGGAGCGGCCCTTCACCCTTCGGCACCCTGGATCCGGGAAGCCTGATCCGGCGGTTCCACGAGGAGCGGGTCCTCCGATTGCCGGACGGGGTCAGCGCCGTGCTCGCCGTTCAGCCCACCGGACCGGTGACCGGGCAGGTGGAGGCTCTGGCCGAGGTGCTTGAGGAGCTCTGGGAGAACGCCCTGGAGGCCCTGGCGGAAACCGGGGGCGAGGTGCGTCTGGCCCTGGATCCGGTGGTGCTGGACGCAGCCGACCTCAAGACGTTCTTCCACGGTGAGCACCTGCTCCCGGGCCCTTTCGTGCGCCTGACGGTGGAGGACAACGGCCCCGGAATGGAACCGGACCAGGCGGTCCGGGTCTTCGACCCGTTCTACTCCACCAAGTTCCTGGGGCGTGGGCTCGGCCTGTCCGCCGCAGCCGGGGTGGTGAAGAACCACGGTGGCGCCCTGCGGGTCCACAGTCACCCCGGGCAGGGGACCCGTTTCGAAGTGGTTCTGCCGGAGCGCAGCGATTGGGAAACAGAGGAAACCCTTCCGGGTCTGGTCCAGGCCCGTTCGGGGCGGACGGTGCTGGTGGTGGATGACGAGCCTGCGATCCGCGATCTGGCCCAGCGGGCCCTGGCCCTGGTGGGGCTGGAAGTGATCGAAGCGCCGGGCGGCCGCCGGGGGCTGGAACTGCTGGAGCAGCGCGAAGACATCGGGCTGCTGGTGCTGGACATGGCCATGCCGGACCTGAACGGCGCCGAAGTGCTGCGGGCCATCCGGGGCCGCTACCCAGGCTTGCGGGTGATCCTCAGCAGCGGCTACACCGAGGACCACCTCCGGGCCAGCCTCCAGCCTGGGGACGTGGCGGCCTTCCTGCCCAAGCCCTACCGGATCGGTCGTCTCCAGGAACTCGCCCAGGAACTGCTGGGCCGTTGATTCTTCCTAGGGATGGTATTCGTAGCGCATGGCCCGGATGATCACTTCGCTTTT
>MWBB01000132.1 GCA_002068835.1 Acidobacteria bacterium ADurb.Bin340
TGATGGCGCCCGTGGTGCCCACCCAGGGAGTGGTGCCCGTCTCGAAGCCGCCGTTCACCATCAGCTCGGAACCGGGGTTGGGAACCGAACCCACCGTGAGCGTCGCGGTGTTGCTCGTGACCGTCTGGCTCGCGGCATCACGCACCACTGCGTGGTACTTGTTGCCGTTATCGGTGCTGTAGGCGTTGAACGTGTAGCTGGCGGAAGTGGCCCCGGCAATGGTCGATCCGTTCTTGTACCACTGGTAGCTGTAGGGCGCGGTGCCGCCGGTGGCGCCCACCGTGAAGGTCACGGAGCTGCCGGAGGTGACCGACTGGCTGGCAGGGTGCGAAGCAATGGCCAGGGTGCTGGGGCTGCTGACTGTCAGCCGGGCGGCATTGGACGTCACGCTCCCCGCGCTGTTGCTCACGGTCACGGTGAAGGAAGCGCCGTTGTCGCTGCTGGTCACCGCAGGCGTGGTGTAGGTGGAGCCAGTGGCGCCCGTGATGGACAGGCCGTTCTTCTTCCACTGGTAGGCCGTGGCGCCCGTGGCCGACACCGTGAAGGTCGCGGTCCTGCCCGCGCTCACCGTGACATTGGCCGGGTGGCTGGTGATCACGGGGGCGCTCGGCGTGGTGCCGGTGGGACGCACCCGCAGGGCGGCATCACCGAAGATCACCCAGGACTTCACGGTCTGGACCGAGGAGGAATCCTGGGATTCGCCCATCATCAGGTTGAAGGCGTTCATCACGATGGAACCCACCGTGGCCTTCCCGTGATCGGTGTTGGTGCCGTTGCCCGGGCCGCTGGTGTAGTTGTAGCCGCCGGTCAGCAGGTCGTTCATGTAGTCCTGGGCCTTCATGGGGGGTAGCCAGGGCTGGTAGATGGTGGACATGACCGCAGCCACGGCGCCGCCGTTGGCCTTGCGCAGCCAGGCCTCGGCGAAGCAGGTCTGGGTGTTGTACTGGCCCACCACGCAGGCCACGCTGAAGATGATCGGGGTGGCGCTTCCGTTCGTGAGGTTGTTCACGGCGGTGGTGTTCATGCCGGTGGTGGCCCAACCGTAGTGGATGCCATGACCGGTGTAGTTGATGACGCCGAGGCCGCTGTTGATGGGCGTGGTCGCCGCGGAGAGGGACGCCTTGCTGGGGCTGTCGTAGGCAGTGGCCACCGAGGTGAACCCGCCGTTCGAGATCAGCTTGTTGTCCTTGATGATGTTCTCGTGCTGGATGTCGCTCTCGCCATCATCGCCCGACCCGGCGCCCTCGTTGGAGGCCATGGTCAGTCCCTTCTTCATCCAGCTCTGGGCACCGTTCTGCTCGTATGCGATGGCCTTGTTCACCTGGGCCGTCACCTGCGCCGTGCTCTCCGCGCTGAAGCGGCCCACGATCAGGTCCAGGTAGTTGTCACTGCCGGACACCAGGCCCAGGGCCGTATCGGTGGCGCAGGTTTCGCCGCTGCTCGTGGTGGTGTCGCACTTGATGTCGGCCCAGTCGCCCACCAACTGGACATAGAGCAGGCGGGGGTTGGAATTGTAGGCGTTCTGGATGGTGGTCCTGACATTGGTTCCGGTGGCCACCTGCTGGGTGTGCACCGTGAGGCCCATGTTCCGCTTGTGCTCGATGTAGGGCTGGATGGCCTGGGCATCCCGGGAGGTGTAGATGACGAGCAGTTCGCCGGAATCCCCCAGTTCGTACGGCCAGGCGGCACGGCTGGCAGCCAGGGCCGCTTCGCCCGAGGTGGCAGGAGCGGCATTCAGGAACATCCCCTGCAGGGCGCCGAAGATTTCAGGAGCCACCTTGCGGCTTTCGGGGCCGAAATCCCGAACGGCCATGGGACGGCCGGTGGGCTTCACCCGGAACACCAGCCGCTTGTAGATCTTGGCGGTCTGGGCGCTGTTGTCCACCTGGGTCACGGCAAAACGCAGGTTGTAGCCGGAGACGTTGCGGATCAGGAAGCTTTCGCCATGCTCAAGGGCATCCGCGGGGTAGGCGCCCGCCTTCAGGCTCTCCTCGCTGATCACGTAGGGAATGCGGGCAGGATCCTGGTTGCGCAGGATCTCGCCGCGGCTGGGCAGGTAGGGGTGGCTGATGGGGAAGGAGCGGACTTCGGAATCCACCAGCTCCGCGGTGTATTCCTGGTTGGGGTCCACCACCAGGTTGGCCTGCTTGCTGAGGACTTCAGGGTAGCCCTGCTTCCCGCTTTCCAGCAGGCCGGCAACCTCGAACCGGCTGTACATCTGGCCCTGGCGCACCACGCGCCGCAGGGTGGGCTCGCCCGTCAGCTCGAAGGTGACGAGGATGGAACCGTCCGCCTGATTGGCAGCCGTGAGGGTGTAGCCCACTTCCCGGTGGCGGCGGACCACATCGGGGCCATCGCCCATGGGGCGGGAAGCTGCGAGGGGGGCACCCGCGGCGAGGATGAGCGCGAGGCCTGCGAGGGTGCGCTGCAGGGGGGAACGAGAATCCATGACAGACTCCATCAAAGGGGACGCCACGAACACGCGCAGCAACCCTTGGTTGAGAACAGGCTCGCCCGGCATCTCCACAGGCGCGGGCAATCAAGAGGAGAACGAGCCATTCTCAACCGGAGTTCGCGGGATCGGGTGTGAAATGATGTTAAGAGCGCCTAGGCAAACGCGCGCGGCACGGCAGGGGCGCCGGGCGAGCGCGGGAAGGCAAGGCGCTCTCAGTACACCCGGTACAGGTTGTCCCGCTCCAGCGGCTCGCAGCCTGCTTCGCGGATGAGGCGTTCCAGGTCCTGCCGCGAGAGCCCCTGGGGCGTCTTGGCGCCCGCGTCGTGGGCGATTTCCTCGGCGATGACCGTGCCATCCAGATCGTCCGCGCCGTAGTTCAGGCCCACCTGCGCCAGCCCCGGCGTGATCATCACCCAGTACGCCTTGATGTGCGGAATGTTGTCGAGCAGCAGCCGCGCCACGGCAATCTCCCGCAGGTCCCGGGCACCCGTGGTCTCGTGGATGGTGTGGGTGCGGCTCAGCTCGTTGTCCTCGTTCTGGTAGGCCAGCGGGATGAAGGCCAGGAACCCCTGGTAGCCCGCCGCCCGGGAGCGATCCTGCAGCTCGCGAAGCTGCAGCAGGTGATCCACCCGGTGCCGGTCCTCTTCGATGTGGCCGTAGAGCATCGTGCAGTTGGTGGGGATACCCTTCCGGTGGCAGAGGGCCGCGGTGTCCAACCAGATCCGGGCATCCTTCTTCCCTACGCAGATCCGCTCGCGGATCTCCGGATCGAAGATCTCGGCCCCGCCTCCGGGGCAGCTCTCCAGCCCCGCCGCCACGCAGCGGTCCAGGAACGCCTCGGTGGAAAGGCCGCTGATCCGCGCGTAGTAATCCATCTCGATCATGGTGAAGACCTTGAGATGAATGGACGGGAAGCGCGCCTTGAGCCTGCGGAAGAGGTCCTCGAAATACTCCACCTTGAGCTTCGGATTGTGGCCCGAAGTCATGTGCAGTTCCCGCACCCCAGCGTTTTCCGGTTTTTCCAGTTCCCGGATGATGTCATCGGCGGAAAGCGCGTAGGCCCTCGGATCTCCGGGCTTGGCCTGGAAGGCGCAGAACTGGCAGTGGGTGTAGCAGATGTTGGTGTAGGAAAGCCGACGGCTGACCACGTAGTAGGCCTTGCGTCCGTGCAGTCGCAGGCGCACCGAGTGGGCCATGGCGCCGATCCCGTTGAGATCGGGACTCCGGTAGAGGGTCAGCCCGTCCTCCCAGGTCAGGCGCTCGCCCGCCTCGACCTTCCGTGCCAGGGGCACCAGGGCCGGATCGGAAAGATAGCGCTCAAGGGGCAGGGCCAAGGCGTCCATAGGCTCCAGGTTAGCCGGGAGTCGCCCTGTCCCAGGGAGGATCAAACCCTGGAAGGCCGACGGAGCCGCTACCCGATCCTCACGCTGGCATCGCCATGGGCCCAGGTCTGGCAGGCCAGCCGTTCTTCGGATCCGGCCTTGAGGATGCCCAGGATGCGGGTTTCTGCGGCCCCCTTTTCCGAGAGATGCGCGCCCCCCTCCTCCACGGTCACCCGACAGGTACCACACCGGGCGTGCCCTCCGCATCGGTGGGTGAGTTCCACGCCAGCCCGCCGGGCCGCGTGGAGCAGGCTCAACTCCTGCTCCAGCTCGGCGATGCCTTCGTGTTTTCCGGTGAAGGTGACCTTGAACATACGCATCCTTCGGTGTCACGGCTCCCAGAGCCGTTCCGACGAGTCTATCCGGCGCCGCCGGGTTAACCTGGGGGTCGGCCCGGCCGCACCGGGTTCCTCAACCGAGGCATCCCCATGTGGTTCGTGGAGCACACCCTGGAGACCACCACGCTGCCGGAGGCCATCTGGCGGCGCTGGGCGGATCTGGAGAGCTGGCCCGACTGGAACGATTCCCTGGCTTGGGCCCGCCTTTCCGGCCCCGCCTCGGTGGGAGCCACGGGTGCCCTGAAGCTGCACCATGGAACCCGGATCCGGATCCAGGTGGTGGAGATGGTCGAAGGCGAACGTTGGGTTCTGGCAGGCCGCACCCTGGGCATCACCCTTCGCTTTGTTTTCCGGGTGGAGCCCGCCGACCTGGGAGCCCGCCTGACCCACCGGGTGGAATGCCGGGGCCCCCTGGCCTGGATCCACCGTTTCACGCTGGCCCGCCGCCTCCGGGAAGGACTGCCCAGGGCCAGCCGCAAACTTGCAGGTCTCTCGGCGCGGCTCTCCCAACCCTGAGCTATGCTGCCTGAAACCCCTCATCCACGCGGAACCTGAAACTGGAGGCACCATGGCGGCCGACCTCCTTCGTGCTCCCAAGACCAGCATCTTCGAGCAGACCCAGCCGGGTCTCGCTCCTGCGGGCCCGCGCCGCCGGAGCTGGGATCCCTTCGCTTTCCTCCGCGCCACGCATGCTCCCGCAGCGGCGCCGCCGCCCACAGAGCCTCCGGAGGCCCTCCGGGAACGCTTGCGGCGCCCCAGCCGCTCCGTGGCGCTGCCCACCCTGCCCGACCCGGATCCTGCCCTGGCGCAACTGCTGGAGGACGTCCTGGCGGAAGCCAGCGGGCGCCCGCCGGTGGTCATGGAACCGCCCTTGCCCGAGGAAGTCGTGACCCGTCCCGTGGTGGTTCCCATTCCCATGGATGCCACCACCCGTCAACTGCCGGAACCCGCGCTGCGGCTCCCGCGATGGGCCTTCCTGGCCGCCGGACTTGCCCTGGTCTGTGTTGCGGGAATGGGCACCTGGACGCTGGTGGGTCCCAAGGTGGCTGATCCAGTCCCCTCCCTTCCCCCGGAAATCGCGGCGCTGAGGGTCCAGGCCGAGAACGGCGATGTCGCGGCCATGCGCCTCCTGGGTCTCCGCTACGCCTACGGCCTGCAGGTCCCCGCAGATCCCGTGGAGGCTGCGCGATGGCTCGGCAAGGCTGCCCAGGCGGGCAGCAGCAGCGCCCGGAAGGAACTGGCCGCCCTGCGACGGGCGCCATGAACGACAAACCAGCCCTCCGTAAGCATTGGCAGGCGTTGCGGAATGGACTCCCCGCCGAGGACCGGGCCCGCTGGTCGGAGATGCTTTGCGCACGGGTGGAGCGGCATGCCGTTTCCCTGAAGTTCCGGCGCCTCGGCATTTTCTGGCCCCTCGGCTCCGAAGTGGATCTCCGTCCCCTGATGCGGATGCGGCCGGATTGGACCTTCTTCTTCCCCAAGGTTTCGTCCAGCCGCCCGCCCCGCCTGCTGTGGGGTTCCGAGCCCCTGGAGCCGGGCCTCTGGGGGCTCATGGAACCCACCTTCGCCCAGCACACCACGCCGCCCGTGGACCTGCTGCTGGTGCCGGGCCTAGCCTTCGATCCCCAGGGCTACCGCCTGGGCTACGGCGGCGGCTACTACGATGCCCTGATCGACCACCTGGAAGGCCGCATCCCCACCCTGGCCGTGGGTTTCGAAGCCCAGCGGAGCGGCCCCCTGCCCGTGGAGCCCCTGGATCAGCCCGTGGACGGCCTTTGCACGGAGGCGGGAATCATCTGGTTCCGCAGTTCCGAAACGGAACTCAACTGAGCTTCAGGATGCTGCTGCCATCGGCATAGCCTTCCACAGGCATCTCCCGCATCTTCTGCAGCACCTGCACCAGGCCGCGGATGCGTTCCACCATCTCCCCGATCTTGGCCAGCTTGGCTTCCTCGGGGTATTTGCGTTCCAGCAGTTCCACCTGCATGGAAATGATGGCCAGCGGGTTGTTGATTTCGTGCTTGAGCGTTCCGGCCATCTTCTTGAAGGTGTCCAGACGCTCGGCCGCCAATGCCTTCCTCTGCAGTTCATCGTGACCTTTGAGCACCTGCAGGCGGTGGTGCAAGGTCTCCCAGCGGAACCCCTCGGGCAGCCAGTCCGTGGCGCCTGCGGCCACCAAGGCCGGGGCGAGGTCTTCCGGGGCCCGCACCACCAGGATGGGTACCGTGGCGAAGGCGGGGTGGTGACGGTAGGCCTCCAGGCAGGCGATGGCGTCGGCCACGCCACCCGCATCCACCACCAGGTAGCGGAAGGTGGGCAGGGGCGGCATGGGCGGGTTCTCCTCCAGGGGAAACAGGCCCAGATGACCTGCCTCGGCCACACTCTGGAAAAGCCCCATGAGCTCGAGTTCCTCCGTGACCAGCCCCAGCAGCGGCAGGGGCGGCTGTTCCAGGGCGGCCTCCAGGCCGCGG
>MWBB01000133.1 GCA_002068835.1 Acidobacteria bacterium ADurb.Bin340
ACCTGCTGCTGCCCGCCACGGAGCGGCCCGTGCGCAACGGCGGGCTGGCCCCGCGGGACGGCGTGGCCCGGCGCTTCGGCGCCCTGGCCGCCACCCTGGGCCGGGACCTGGGCCTGGGCTTCCGCCTGGAGGCGGAGGTGCGGCTCCGCTACGACCGCTTCAGCGAACCCAAGGAAGACAAATACACGACCCCCGGCTTCGCCCTGCCCCCCAGCGGCTGGACCCGGGAGGTTTCGGGCGAGCTGTCCTGGCAGGCGCGGGGCTTCCAGCTCCACGGCAGCCACGGCTGGGGCCAGCGCCCCGCGGGCACCTACGGCACCGTGGACGATCCCCAGACCATCCCAGACGGCGGCCGCTTCCGGCAGTGGGGCCTGCGGGTCGGCTATGACCACCGGATGGGCGCGTTCGGCTGGCTCCACGGCGAGGTGGGCGCCGCGGGCGGCGAAGGCTTCGACCGCTTCACGGCCCTGGGCCTGGGGGGCTTCGGTGGCACCGTGCGGATTCCGGGCCTGCGCAGCGGTGCCCTGGCGGCGGACCGCGTGGCCTACGCCAAGACCGGCGTGGTGCTGCCCTCGGGCCCGCGCCTGCGCCTCACCCTCACCCTGGACCACGCCCGGGCCCGCAGTCTGCAGGATGGCGAGACCTACGGATTCACGGGCCTCGGCGCCGCCGGGGACCTGCCGGGCTTCTGGGTGTTCACGGCCCTGCGGGTGGACCTGGGCGTGGGGCTCCAGAGCGACATCCCGGGCCTGCGCACCGTCAACGGCTACGTGGCCCTGCTCCGCGTGTTCTGATGCGGCATTCTAGGAGCGTGTCCACGTAAGCGGAGGGAGTCGCGTTGAGAGAAAAGGGGTTGGAGGCAAGGCGGAGGGCGCAGCGCGGTGTGGGCACACCGTGCAAGCCTGACAACGCGGCATACAAGCCCTTTTCTCTCAACCCTCCGGGCTGGGGCGGCGGGCGTCGCAGCTCTGCGTCAGGCTCGTCGAAGGTAGTGCCCGCTACCCCTTCCTCGCCTTCCTTGATCTGCTCGCCCGGCGCTCCCAGCGCGGCCCCTCCCATTACGTGGACACGCTCCTAGGCCGGAGGCTCCCGTGACCGACACCGCCATCGTGCTGATGAACCTGGGGGGGCCCCTGCGCCTCGACGATGTGGAGCCCTTCCTGAAGGAGCTCTTCAACGACCGGGACATCATCAAGCTGGGCCCCGCCTTCCTGCAGCCCCTCATCGCCCGGATCATCGTGGCCTCGCGCCGGAAGGAGGTCCGCGCCCGCTACGCCCAGATCGGCGGCGGCAGTCCCATCCTGCGGGAATCCGCCGCCCAGGCCGCAGCCCTGCGCCAGGCCCTGCGGGCCGAAGGCCGGACCGAGAAGGTGGTGCTCTGCTTCCGCTACACCCGGCCCCGGGCCTCGGGCCTGCTGGCCTCCCTGGCCGCCCAGGGCATCCGCCGCCTCGTGCCCGTGACCCTCTACCCCCACGACTGCCGCGCCACCACCGGCAGCAGTCTGCGGGAACTGGACGCCCTGGCGCCCCGCTTCGGGATGACGCTACGGCCCGGCGTTCTCCACTACGCCACGGATCCCGACTATCTGGACGCCCTGGAGGACCGCCTGCGGACCACGCTGGCCCAGGCGCCGGAAGCCACCGTGGTCTTCAGCGCCCACAGCCTGCCCCAGTCCCAGATCGATGCGGGCGATCCCTACGAGCGGGAGATCCGAGCCACCGTTGAGGCCCTGAAGGCCCGCCTGGGCGCGATCCCCGGTGGTTTCCGCCTGGGCTACCAGAGCAAGGTGGGCCCCGTGAAGTGGCTGGAGCCCGCCCTCGAAACCGTGCTGGCGAACCTCAAGGGCCGCGACGTGGTGGTGATGCCCGTGAGCTTCGTGGGCGAGCACATCGAGACCCTCCACGAACTCGATCTGGAATACCGGGAAAAGGCCGAGCACCTCGGCATCGCCCGCTACCTCCGCGTGCCCGCCCCCGGCCTGCACCCCGGCTTCATCCGCTGCCTGGCGCGCCGGACGATCGAGGCGCTGGGGTAGGATCGACACGGAACTGCAGGAGTCTCCCATGGCCGTTCGGATCGTAGGCATCGTCCTGGCTGCGGGCATCGGCGGTGCCTCGATGGCCCAGCCCCCGGACTGGATCTGGTCTCGGGACACATCCCAGCAGACGCCCCAGGTTGAGGCTTGGCGGGAGGGTGACCGGGTCCTCACGGGGGTGCCCGGAAAAACGGTGTTGTTCCTGGACCGGAACGGGCGACCCGAGGGCCCCTCACGCGTGCCACCACCGGCACCGCCCGGCATCGCCAGCAACGATCCAAAGGGTCCAGAGGTGCCCCGCTTCCGGCAAGACACCTGGTGGTCCCTGGTCGAAAAAACAGGGCGTTACCTTCAGGCTCAAAACAGGTGGACCACAGACAGCACCTTGTTCCGCTGGGATCGGGACGCGAAACGATGGGAACCCTGGGCCCATACACCCGATCTCACCGCTGCAGCCTTCGAACCATTGGATGATCTGCGGGTCCTTCTCCTGGCCTGCCACGACACCCGTACGGGAGAGCGGCATCTAGTGTAGTGTCCCTCAAATAGTGGGACCAATTTGTCGTTGCCCGCACTTGATACTGAGGGTGATCAAGTGCGGGCAACAGTGCGTATCAACCTGACCGAAGGCGAGCGTGAGCGGCTGGAGACGATGTCTCGCAGCAGGGCCCTGGAGGGGCGACTGGTCCTGCGGGCCCGGATCGTCCTGCTTGCGGCGGCGGGCCTTTCAAACCGTTGCATCGGCGAGGAGCTGGGCATCGACTACAAGACCGCGATGCGCTGGCGGAACCGCTTCGGGAAAGAGGGCTTCCAGGGGATCGAGCAGGAGCGCGCTGGGCGAGGGCGAAAGCCCCGCATCCAGCCGGAGACCGTCCTTGAGGTGATCGAAAAGACGCTTCAGGCGAAGCCAGCGGATGCCACGCACTGGAGCCTGCGCCGGATGGCAAACGTCTCCGGGCTGAGCAAGTCAACGGTCCATCGGATCTGGCAGAGCCGCGGCCTGAAGCCGCACCTGTGCGAGGCCTTCAAACTGAGCAAGGACCCGGACTTTGAGGCGAAGTTGGTGGATGTCGTAGGCCTGTACCTGGATCCACCGGAGCACGCCATCGTGCTGAGCGCCGACGAAAAGAGCCAGATCCAGGCGCTGGATCGCAGCCAGCCTGGGCTTCCGATGAAGCCCGGTCGGTGCGGCACGATGACCCACGACTATAAGCGGAACGGCACCACGACACTGTTTGCGGCCATGAACACGCTAACTGGCAAGGTCATCGCTGAGTGCATGCCACGCCATCGGCACCAGGAATGGCTACGGTTTCTCCGGAGGATCCAGCGCGAGACTCCCAAGCGCCTGGAGTTGCACATCATTTGCGACAACTACCGGACCCACAAACATCCGGAAGTGCAGAAATGGCTGGCCAAGCACCCGCGTTTCCACATCCACTTCATTCCGACTGGATCCTCCTGGTTGAACATGGTCGAGCGGTATTTCCGGGACATCACGGAGAACCACATTCGGCGAGGCGTGTTCCGGAGCGTGGAGGAACTCGAGCGTACGATCCTGGGGGCCGTCGAACAGCACAACGATGCCCCCAGGCCGTACATCTGGACTGCAAAGGCGAACGACATCCTTGCCAAGGTCATTCGTGCTCGCGCTGCGCAGCATGGTCCACGTAATTCTGGGAACCTACACTAGAATGTTGGTTCCTGCAACTTTTCCTCCAGGAGACTGCCGTGTCCGACAGCCCCCGTGTCCTTGTCCTGATGGGATCCCGAAACGACTGGGAAACCATGCAGCACACCGTCCTCACCCTCAAGGAGCTGGGTGTCCCCTGCGAAGCCCACGTGGCCAGCGCCCACCGCACCCCCGACAAGGTGGCCGAACTCTGCAAGGGCGCCGAGGCCCGGGGCATCCGCGTGGTGATCGCGGCGGCTGGCGGCGCAGCCCACCTGGCGGGCGTATGCGCCTCCAAGACCCACCTGCCCGTGCTGGGCGTGCCCATGAAAGGCTGGGCCACCGAAGGCATGGACGCCCTGCTCTCCACGGCCCAGATGCCTGCGGGCATCCCCGTGGGCACCCTGGCCATCGGCAAGGCCGGCGCCATCAACGCCGCCATCCTGGCCGCCCAGATCCTGTCCCTGGCCGATGCGGCCCAGCGGGACCGCCTCCTGGCCTTCCGCCAGCGGCAGACCGAAAAGGCCCTGGCCGACGACACGCTTCCGGAAGCCTGAGCGGATTCAGGCGCGGGGGGCGGGCGCGGACTGCCCCCCGAGTCCGTCTCAG
Organism: Acidobacteria bacterium ADurb.Bin340; assembly: GCA_002068835.1. Classification (GTDB taxonomy): domain Bacteria; phylum Acidobacteriota; class Holophagae; order Holophagales; family Holophagaceae; genus MWBB01. Next base: position 4,318 of record MWBB01000133.1, read on the forward strand.
TCCTTGCCGAAGAGCTTCTTCCAGAAGCCGGGCTTGGGCGTGGCCTTGGGCGACCGTTTGAGGGTGATGCGCTCCGGAAGCGGCTCACCCTTCCCGACCACGCCGCTCCAGGGTTCGTAGCCCGGCTTGCGGAGGATGAGGCGGTGGGCGCCTTCCGCAGGCACCGCCAGGGCCTCCATGGGCGTGAGGCCCCGGAGTTCCCCGTCCAGGAAGACTTCGGCCCCGGCGGGCTGGCTCTCCACGCGCATCTGGAGGGGCTTGGCCGCCAGGTCCAGGCGCAACTGCCGATCCTGGGGCTTCAATTCCAGATCCAGCGGAACGAAGCCCTCCTTCTCCACCCGCAGCCGCAGGGCCTTGCGGGGGATGCGCGCCCGCTCCACCGGGGTGGCCCCCAGCCCGCGGCCATCGATCCAGACCTGGGCGCCCGAAGGCTCCGTGGCCACCGAAAGGCGCCGGGGCAGAAAGCGGCCGGTGCCCAGCCCCCAGCCCGCGATCACGAGCAGGAAGCCCGCCCCCAGAAGGAAGGGCCACAAGGGCCTCCGGCGCAGCCCCCGGGCCTCGCCCCCCAGGGCAAGGGCCATGGTGGCCACAATGCTGGGCGCCTCCGGGCTCTCCAGCAGGGCAAAACACTGGGCCCGGGCCTCATGGGGCAAGGGCATGGCTTCCAGCAGATCCTTCAGGAAGCTGCGGAGATCCGGATAGCGGTCCTCCGGCGCCTTCTGGAAGGCCCGCTCGAAGACCGGGAACAGGACTGGATCCACGCCCGGCGGGAAGCGGGGCGGTTCATGGGCAATCTGGTAGAGCACCGCGCTCACGGATTCCGCCTGGAAGGGCAGCTCGCCTGTCACGCACTGGAAAGCAGTCACGGCGAAGGCCCAACGGTCCGAGGCCGCGCTGGGGGGCTGCCGATCCAGCACTTCAGGCGCTGCGAACGCAGGCGTGCAGAACACGCTGGTGGTGGCCAGGCCGCCGCCATGGCCCCGGGCGATGCCGAAATCCATGAGCTTCACGAGGCCCGCCTTGGACACCATGAAATTCTCGGCCTTGATGTCCCGGTGGATCACGCCCCCAGCGTGGGCCGCCTCCACCGCATGAAGAGCCTGCACCAGCACCAGAGCCGCCCGCTCCGGTTTCATGGGCCCCCGGGCCAGTTCCCGGGAGAGGGGTTCCCCGTCGATCACCTCCATGGCCAGGTAGGGCCCCACGCCCGCCGCCTCGCCCACATCGAAGATCGTGATGAGGTTGGGGTGGGCCAGCCGCGCGGAGAGTTCGGCCTCCCGCTGGAAGCGCTCCAGGATTTCGGCGTGGGCCGAGCCTGCATCCCGCACCACCTTGATGGCGACGTTGCGCTTCAGGCGGGGGTCCTCCGCCAGGTACACCACGCCCATGGCGCCCCGGCCCAGTTCGCCGAGGATGCGGAAGCGTCCGATGGTGGTGGGTTCCAGGCTCATCCGCCCTGCATTCTGACAGGCTTGCGACCTTTCCCGGGCCCTCTCCCTGCGGGACACTGGGGCATGGACATCGGATTCACCAGCCCCCACCCCGCCCAGGTCCGCCACCTGGGCCGCGTCTTCTACGAAGCGGGCCTGCGGATGCAGCGGGCCCTTGCCGCCTGGGTGCGGGAGGGGGGCCGTCCGGACCAGATCCTGGTGCTGGAGCACGATCCCGTCTTCACCCTGGGCCGCAACGCCAACCGCCGCGACATCCACGTGAACGATGCCTTCCTGGCCTCGCGGGGCGTGCAGGTCTTCGAAACGGATCGCGGTGGCCAGGTGACCTACCACGGTCCCGGACAGGTGGTCGTATACCCCATCTGCAACCTGCGGGAGGGGCGCCAGGACCTGAGCCGCTTCGTGCGGGGCATCGAGGAAGCCATGATCCGCACCGCTGCCGATTTCGGCGTGGTGGCCGAACGGCTGGACGGCTTCCCCGGCGTGTGGGTGGACACCCCCCGGGGCTGGGAGAAGCTGGGCGCCCTGGGCGTCCACCTGCAGCGATGGATCGCCACCCACGGCATCGCCTTCAACGTGAACCCAGGCCTCCACCACTTCCAGTGGATCACGCCCTGCGGCATCACGGACAAGGGCGTGTGCAGCCTGGCGTCCCTGCTGGGCGAGGGCGCGCCCACCTGGGCCCAGGCAGCGGACCGCCTGGCCCGACACATGACCGAAGTCCTGGGGCTGGTACCCCAGCCCGTGGAGCCCCCCAGCCGCAGCGTGTCCGCCC
>MWBB01000134.1 GCA_002068835.1 Acidobacteria bacterium ADurb.Bin340
TCGATGGACACCCAGATGCTTCCTTCGGTGGGATGAAGGAACTGCTTCAGAAGCTGAAGGCGCGGCCACATCATACACAGCCATTTGTCGTGGCGGTTCAGGTCCTCTGCTTCCTTTCCGACCACTTTGCCCAGCCAATCCCGCATCTCGGGGCTGTTCACGTTGTCGTTGTATATCCAGCTTTCATCCCCTGTGTTGTAGGGCGGGTCGATGTAGATGCATTTCACCTGGCCCTTGTAATAGGGCAGCAGGGCCTTCAGGGCCACCAGATTGTCCCCTTCCACGATCAGGTTGCCGCTGCCGGGGCAGCCTGCGCTCAGCTCGGGTTCGCACTTCAGAAGGTGGTAGGGAACGTCCAGGTGATGGTTCAACACGGCATCTTTGCCGCGCCAGTTCAGTGTGGGCATCGGACAACTCGCAGTCAGAAAAGGTTATTGTCGCCCCCGGGTGCTCGGGCCGTCGACCCTTGTGCACGGGTGGAAGACGGAAGCGGGACCGCCCATCCCCTCTCTATGGCTTGACATGCCCCAACCGCGCCTTTGCGTGCAGGCCAGGAAGAGCCGCATCAGCCCTTCCAGCCAAAGCCTTCGAAGCGCGCCCGCCAGGTGGGGCTCAGGGCCTCCAGTCCGGCGGCGCGGGCGCTGTCGGCGGGATCCCGGTCCCGCAGCAGGCGCAGGAGGCAGGCCACGGTCCAGCCGGGATGGGGCCGTTCCCGCAGGAGCAGGGCATCCCCGGGGTTCACGGGGCCTTCCTCCAGCACCCTGAAGTACCAGCCGCTCCGGGCCGTTTCCCAGATGGCGGGCAGCAGGTCCGGGCAGCGCCAGTAGCGGCTGAGGGTCTTGCAGGGCTGGCGGGGCTGGGGTGCAGGATTCGCCCACGCAGACGGTTTCATCCTCCAGGCCCTCCACGCTGAGGTTCTCCCCCAGGCCCCCGGGGCCAATGTCCAGGCCCAGCCGGTCCTTCCAGTAGGAAGCGTGGGTGCGGCTGTAGACCATCACCGCATGGTGCTCGCCGCCGTGGTGCACCGTGTCCGCCACCGCATCCCCTGCGGGCCCCAGGCGGCCCAGGCGCAGCGGCCCTGGCACTTCGGCCTTGGCGATGGCGCTCTGCCAGGGGGTGCCATCGGCATCGGTGTAGGCCTGGATCCGGCCAATGTGCAGGGAGGCGATGCGGGGTTCAGGGATGGCCATGCTCCCTCCACCAGGTTCGGCCTGCTTCCACATCGCGGCTGATCTGCTCCCGGAGGGCATCCATGCCTTCGAAGCGCCGCTCGGGGCGAAGGCGATGGAGGAAGCCCACCTCCAGGCGCCCGCCATAGAGGTCGCCCTGGAAGTCGGGCAGGAAGGTTTCCACCGTGAGTTTCAGGCCATCGAATGTGGGTTTTTCGCCGATGTTGGTGAGCCCCAGCCGGGGATGGCCCAGGTGGGCGCCCCGCACTTCGGTCACATAGACGCCCCGGGCGGGGAGCTGTTCCTGCTCCCAGGCCAGATTCGCCGTGGGGAACCCCAGGTGGCGCCCCCGGCGCTCGCCTTCCACCACGATGCCCGTGAGCCCGTAGGGATGGCCCAGCAGGTCCCGGGCTTCCTCCGCATTTCCCCGATCCAGGGCTTCCCGGATGCGGGTGGAGCTGAGGGGGCCCCCATCCGGGGCCCGGAAGGCATGGCCCTGGACCGCGCATCCGGTCCGGGCCCCCCAGCTCTCCAGGGTGTCCAGGCCGCCCGAGCGGTGGCGCCCGAAACGGAAGGCTCGTCCCACGTGGAGTTCCACCGGGGCCAGCGCCCGCTGGAGATGGCCCAGGAAGGTTTCGGGCTCCAGTTCCGAAAGGGCTCTGGAAAAGGGCACCACCCAGGCCAGGGCCACCCCGGCCTCCTCGAAGGCGGCCAGCCGCTGTTCCAGGGTCATGAGCAGTTTCGGCCTCCCCTCCGGCGCCACCACCACCGTGGGATGGGGATCGAAGGTGACGGCCACGGGCTTCACGCTTCGGCGGCGCGCACCTTCCACCGCCGCGGCCAGCAGGGCCTGGTGGCCCCGATGCACACCATCAAACAGCCCCAGCGTCAGGGCCGCAGGCCCCTGGGGCACCGACGCCTCCAGGGCGAGGCGCTGGATCTTCACGCCCGGCCGTCCGGGTGCTCGGTGGGCCAGGCGAGGCTCGCCACGATGCTGCCCGCCAGCACGGCGCTGATGAAGATCAGGCTCGTGAGGATCAGGGTCTGGTCCGAAATCCCCACGCTCTCCTTCAGCCAGTGGGCCACGCACATCTTGATGCCCACGAAGGTGAGGATCACCGCCAGCCCCAGCTTCAGCCGGTGGAAGCGATCCATCATCTTGGCCAGCAGGAAATAAAGGGACCGCAGGCCCAGGATGGCGAAGATGTTGCTGGTGTAGACCACGAAGGGATCCCGCGTCACGGCCAGCACGGCGGGAATGCTGTCCACGGCGAAGACCAGGTCCGTCACCTCCACGCTCACCAGCACCAGCAGCATGGGCGTGGCGAAACGCCGACCATTCTTCTTGACGAAAAAGTGTTGATGCCCGCCCTCGGGATCGAGGGGGAAGAACTTCTTGAAGAGGCGCACCAGGGCATTCCGCGTGGGGTCCTTCTCGGCTTCCTCCACCTTGAACATCTTGATGCCGGTGTAGATCAGGAAGGCCCCGAAGACGTACATCATCCACTCGAAGCGGTTCAGCAGGGCCGTGCCCGCCAGGATCATCACCGCCCGCATGACGAGGGCCCCCAGGATGCCCCAGTAGAGGATCCGGTGCTGGTGCTCCATGCGCACCTTGAAGGCGCCGAAGAGCATGACGAACACGAAGAGGTTGTCCACGCTCAGGCTCTTCTCCAGCACGTAGCCCGTGAACCACTCGGTGCCCTTGAGGGTGGCGTTGTAGGGCGTGCCATCGCCCGGGGCGAAGTAGCCCATGAACACGGCGCCGTTGAAGAGCAGAGCCAGCCCGATCCACACGGCGCTCCAGACCGCCGCTTCGCGGAAGCTCGGTGCATGGACCTTGCGGTTGAACACCCCCAGGTCCAGGGCCAGCATGAGGAAGACCAGGACGTGGAACCCGGTCCAGGCCCACCAGGGTGCGGAGTGGAGAAGGGCTTCGAGCACAAAACCTCCAGACCCTACAGGGTACCCTAGGCCCATGAGCCTTCCGCGCTTCGTTGTGCCCTGGACGGAGTCCCCCGCCGAGAACGCCCTGGTTCCCCTGGGGCCGGAACAGGCCCGCCACCTGGGCGTACTCCGGCTGGGCCCCGGGGCGGCCCTGGAACTGCTGCTCCCTTCAGGTCCCTGGCGGGCCGATCTGGCGGAAACCGGAAAAGGCCGGGCCACCGCCCGCCTGGTGGCGCCCCTGGGGGAGGACCGGGAACCGCCGATCCCACTCCACGCCTGCCTGCCCCTCACGGCCCAGCTTTCCCTGTGGGACGACTGGCTGCCCGGGGTGGTGGAACTGGGCGCCACCCTCATCCAGCCGGTCCTCTACGCCCGCAGCGAGCCCGACATCCGCCGCATCGAGGCCCGGATGGAGCGCTGGGAGCGCATCGTGGTGGGCGCCTGCGAACAGAGCCACCGCACCCGCATCCCCGAACTGCGCTCCCCCGTCCCGTTCCGGGCCCTGCTGGAGTGGCCCATCCCCCAGCGCTGGGTGGCCTACGAGCTGGCCACGGGCCAGGCCAACCCCGCGCTGAAGCCGGAGCCCCTGGCCTTCACCCATGGCCCCGAAGGGGGGATCACGGAAGGGGAGTTCGAGGCCCTGGCTGCAGCGGGGTGGCAGCCCGTCACCCTGGGACGCAGCATCCTGCGGGCCGCGACCTGCCCCTCCGCGCTGCTGGGGGCCGTGCAATACGCCCTGGGTTCCCTGCCTAGCCCTTGATGAGCACCCAGAGGCCCACGGCGATGAAACCTGCCCCAGCCAGGTACTTGATGGTCTGCTCCGGTACATAGCGGAACAAGGCCCCGCCCACCATCACCCCCAGGGCCGTCGCACAGATGAGGGCCGCGCTGGCCGCCGCGAAGACCGTCCACAGGGCTCCGCTCTTGGCGGTGGCCGTCATGGCGGCAAGCTGGGTCTTGTCGCCGAGTTCCGCCAGGAACACCGTCACGAAGGTGGCCCAGAACAGCGATCGGCTCATCTTCAACTCCCCTTCCCATCGTACCGGAATTCTGCAGGGCCTTCGGTCCCGCCGTGTTTTCAAGCACACTGAAAGACCTATGTCCCCGGACCGGTACGACCTTCCCATTGATCTCGTCGACACCCCCGAACGGCTGGCGGCCGCGCTGCCCCACTGGTTCAACGCGCACCTGCTGGCGGTGGATATCGAATGCAGCCTCACGGGCGTGCACTACTGCACCTTGGCGCTGATCCAGGTGGCCACGGAGGAACGGGCCTGGCTGGTGGATCCCCTGGCCCTGAAGGGCCTCATGGCCCCGGCGGTCCGGGCCCTCGCGGAAGTGCCCTGGATCGTCCACGATTTCTCCGGCGATGGCGTGGTGTTCAAGCGTCTCTACGATGTGATCCCCGCCACCGTCATGGACACCTTGCTCCTGGCCCGGGCCCTGGGCTACCCCCAGCCCAGCCTCAAGACATTGTCCAAACTGAAGCTGGGCGTGGACATTCCCAAGGACGAACAGGACTCCAACTGGATGCTCCGCCCCATGCGCCCCACCCAGGTGAGCTACGCCGCCCGGGATGCGGCCCTGCTGCTGCCCCTGCTTCGCGTGCTGGCGGCGGAAGCCGAGGCCAACCGCCATCACCCCGAAATCGGCCCCCGGCTGGCCCACCTGCCGGAGGAACTGCAGGGCGTTCTCCAACGGGTGCGCAATTACCACATCCCCGATCATTTCCCCGTCGAGGTGAAGGCGCGGGCCCAGGGCCTGGGGGCCGCGGCCGTCCGCAAGGCCCGGCGCCTTTCGGAACTGCGGCTGGCCTGGGGCAACGAAGGCGATGTGGCCGCCGTCATGGAGATGGGCAACCGGTGGATCCTGGCCCGGGTCCAGTACCCGCCCCGGGACAAGGAGGCCCTGGCCCGGACGATCCCCAATCCCCGTTTCCGGAACAAACGGCTGGAAGCCCTCTGGGAAGTCCTGGGCTCGGATTAACCTCGGCCCCGCCCGGAGCCGATGCAGCCGAAAACCCCGCGGAGCGCCCCATGATCCAGGATGATGTCCTTCTTCGGTTCCCCTCGGGCCTCGCCGGCTTCCCCGAGGCTCATGAATTCCGCTTGTACGAGCCCAAGGACGGCTACCCCCTGAAGTTCCTCCAGTCCACCACCCAGCCGGAGCTCTCCTTCGTCTGCATGGATGCCGCAGCCATCAAGGTGGACTATGAGGTGCCTCTCACGGACGCCGAAGCGGCCCTGCTCGATCTGAAAGCCCCCACGGATGCCATGGTGCTGGTCCTGGTGGTGGTGCCCGAGGACCCCCGCCAGATGACCGCCAATCTGGCAGGCCCCCTGGTGATCAACACCCGGTCCCTGACCGGCTGCCAAGTGGCCCTGGATTCCCATCACTACCCCCTTCAGTACCCTGTCTTCGCCTCCCAGGAGGATCTCGAGATCACCTTCCCGGCAGGTCTCGTGGGGTTTCCCGAACAGCGCCATTTCCGCCTGTTCGAGCCTGCGGGAGGCTACCCGCTGAAATTCCTGCAGTCCGTGAAGGATCCCGAGGTGTCTTTTGCCTGCATCGATGTGGCCGCCATCCAGCCGAACTACGAAGTGCCCCTGGCCCCTGAAGATGCCCAGGCCCTGGGCCTCGCGGACTCCAAGGAGGCCATGGTGCTGGCCCTGGTGGTGATCCCCGAGGATCCCCGGAACATGACGGCCAATCTGGCGGGCCCGCTGGTCATCAACACCCGCACCCGATCCGGCCGCCAGGTCATTCTGGACACCCAGCGCTTCCCCCTGAAGCATCGCATTCTGGGCGAGGCCTGAGCCCCGATGCTGGTGATCACCCGGAAGACCGATCAGTCCATCATCATTGATGGGACCATCGAGATCGTGGTGGTGGGGATCACCAAGGACGGCGTCCGGCTGGGGGTCAATGCGCCCAGGGATGTGCAGGTCCACCGACGCGAAGTGTTCGAAGCCATTGCCGAAGCCAACCGGGCGGCTGCCACCGCCCGCCCGGCTGTCCAGGACGCCGCCGCCCTCCTGCGTTCCCAGACCCCTAAAGTGAAGCTCACCCGGAACCGATAAGCGTCAGGTCTGGAGTCGCCATGGATCTGTCTGCCATTTCCCCCGCTGCCGTGGTTGCCGACCGGATGGCGGCCACGCGGGATGAGGTGGCTGTTGCTGTGCTGAGGAAGACCCTTGATATGACGGCCTCCCAGGGCCAGGCCCTGGCCCGGATGATCGACCAGCAGGCCGGCCTCGGGCGCTCTCTGGACACCTACGCCTGACCGGCACCCCTTGCCGATGGCGCGGATCCGCCGGGAGCCCATCCTGGGTCACCGGAGGTTGCCATGCGCATTGACGAGCGAAGCACCCCCAAACCGCC
>MWBB01000135.1 GCA_002068835.1 Acidobacteria bacterium ADurb.Bin340
CGCCAGCCTGGCCCACCAGCTGCAGATCCCTTTCCAGGAGTTCGAACGGGCCGTGAAGGCGCGAGCCTCGGAACCGGCCTCTGCTCCGACGCTGGAAACGGAGCGGGCGATCCAGGAGGTGGATCCGCTGCTCAAACCCCTGCTGGTCCTCGGGGGGCGGCCCGAGTGCATGGCGGATCTCCAGGCCCTCCCGCCGGCCTGGTGGGAGGGCCTGGAGGGGGCGCCCATCCTGCAGGCGCTGCTGGATGCGGAGGGGGATGCCTCCCTGCTGCCAGAGCCCGTGCTGGCGGTGCTGAGGCGGCTTCAGGCCGCCTGGGCCCCCAAGGACGAAGCGGAGTTGGTGCCGGAACGGATCTTCCTGAGCCTCGAACGCGCCTACGTGATGCGCGAGCTTCAGACCCTGAAGCGGCAGATGGATGAGCCGGTCGTCCAGTCGGATCCGGCGCTCCGGGATTCGGTGGAAAGGCGGCTTGCGGGCCTCCTGGAACGCCAGCGGATGCTGGAACGCCGCCGCAGGGGGGGCCGGATCCCCTGATCCGGTCTTGCATCTCATCCGAAGCCCCCTATACTGAAAGGTTCCGGGCGCAAGGTGAAGATGGGCTTCGTCTGCCCACGACCGGCCCCGGGGTTCCGATCCGCGCCCAGCCCGCGGATTCCGGGATCCCCGATACCAGGTGGCTCTTTGAGGTCTTGATGGTTCCGACCCCATCCCGTGAAAGCTACTTCCAGCTCACCAAAGCGCTGATCTCCCTTGGCAGGTCCCGCGGCTACATCCTCTACGACGAGCTGAATGCGTTCCTGCCGCCTTCCGCCTCATCCCCCGCGGATGTGGAGCTGGCCATCAGCCTGTTCGCCCGCCTCGGGGTGGGCACCGGATCCACGGCCGACGAGGCCCTGGCCAACCGGGATCAGATCGAGGTGGCGGAGCCGACTTCGCTTCCCCAGGAGGGGCCGGCGAAGTCCGACAAGGAGCTGGACCTGGATCTGGATGCGGCGGACAGCGACAAGTACAACGATCCCGTCCGCATGTACCTCAAGGAGATGGGCACGGTACCCCTCCTCAAGCGCGAGGACGAGGTCGAGATCGCCAAGCGCATCGAAGTGGGCGTCCGCAAGGTGATGCGGGTGCTCTCGCGAAGCCGGCTGGCTGCCAGCCTGCTCATCGACATCGGCAAGATGCTGAAGGAAAATCCCGGCAAGATCCGCGAGGTGGTCGGCCTTTCGGACGAGGTGGACGAGGATGAGGATGCCGAGACCACCAGCGCCACCCAGCACGTGCACCACCAGTTCGAGAAGCTGCTGGGGTACCAGCAGGCCCTCCAGGAACTGGTGGAGTTCAAGGCCAGCGGCAAGCCCGTGCCCAAGAAGCGGAAGCTCGATTGTGAAATCCTGCAGGCCCGGGCCCGGGTCAGCCGCCAGGTGCGGAAGCTGGGCCTGAACAGCCTGGCGGTGACCCGGCTCATCGACCGCATCACCCAGCACCACAATCAGGTTCGCGAATGGGAGCGCCGTCGGAGAGAGATCAAGGATCGTCTGGCGAATCCTGTTTTTGCCCAGCTCAAGGGCAAGTACGAAGCTGAAGTCCGGCAGCTGGATGAGCGTCTGGCCGGCTTCTACGCAAGCTACGAGATGGATGCGGAAAGCTTCCGGGCCGAGTTCATCGCCCTGAAGGAGGCCGAATCCATCAGCCGTTCCGCCAAGGCCGAGCTGACGGAGGCAAACCTCCGTCTGGTGGTCAGCATCGCCAAGCGCTACACCAACCGCGGCCTCCAGTTCCTGGACCTCATCCAGGAGGGCAACATCGGGCTGATGAAAGCCGTGGACAAATTCGAATACAGCCGCGGCTTCAAGTTCTCGACCTACGCCACCTGGTGGATCCGGCAGGCCATTACCCGCGCCATCGCGGACCAGGCCCGCACCATCCGCATTCCGGTCCACATGATCGAGACCATCAACAAGCTCATCCGCACCCAGCGGGAGCTGGTGCAGAAGCTGGGCCGGGAACCCTCCAGCGAGGAGATCGCCCATGCCATGGACATGCCCGTGTCCAAGGTGCGGAAGGTGATGAAGATCGCCCAGGAGCCCATCAGCCTCGAAACGCCCATCGGCGAGGAGGAGGATTCGCACCTTGGGGATTTCATCGAGGACAAGACCGTCACCTCCCCCGTGGAGCAGGTGGTCCAGTCCCGCCTCAAGGAAACGGTCAACTCCGTGCTCCAGACCCTCACCGAGCGGGAGGAGAAGGTGCTGCGCATGCGCTTCGGCGTGGGCGACGACACCTCCGAGCACACCCTGGAGGAAGTGGGCAGCGAGTTCGCCGTGACCCGCGAACGCATCCGCCAGATCGAATCCAAGGCCCTGAGAAAAATCCGCCATCCGCGATACTCCAAGACGCTCAAGGCTTTCCTGGGCTAGCCTGCGGGCTTGTGCCGATCATGTGTGGGAACGGATTTGTGAGCCCGAAGCAGGAGCGGAGGGCCACAGGCCGCAGGTCTGCCGGAACGGCGCGGCCCTGGAGGGGCCGCGTGAACATCCCCTCGGATGCGAACCGGATCCGCCATCCGCGATACTCCAAGACGCTCACGATCCGACCGGAGCGCAGCGCAGGGAGGAGGGGGCGGCATCGGCAAGGCCGATGGCCGGGGCGAAGCCCCGAGGGCCGGAGGCCCGAGCCAGGGCTTTCCTGGGGTAGGGAAACCCAGGCCCTTGCCGTGCCCCGCCTCTGCGGGGCGTTTTTTTCGGACCGCCTGCCCCGGGAGCCCGGTTTCGCGTCATCCTGTTGGAAACATGGGAGCCGTCTTGCTGTCCAAGGAGCAGATGCTGGGCAAGTACCAGATCCTCGAACGCCTCGGCGCCGGGGGGTTCGGGACGGTTTACCTGGCCGAGGATCGTCTGCTGAACCGCAAGGTGGCCCTGAAGGTGCCCCACCACCAGACCGATGAGGCGGGGCTGCTGCAGGAACCGCGCATCATGGCGGGACTGAAGCACCCGAACATCGTGGAACTGATCACTGTGGAGAAGAAGGACGAGACCTTCTTCATGGTGATGGAATACATCGACGGAGAGAGCCTGGACCGGCTCATCCGCCGGGAACGCTGCCTTCCTGCGGCCCGGGCCCTGGAGGTTGCGATGGACGTCTGCGGCGCCATCGGGTTCGCCCATGCCCAGAAGGTGCTGCACCGGGACCTCCGGCCCGCCAACATCCTCCTGACCCGGGAGGGGCTGGCCAAAGTCACGGACTTCGGGACCTCGCGGGTGCTGCATACCCAGGACCTTTTCGCTCGTACCCGCATCGGCAGTCCGCCCTACATGGCGCCGGAGCACTTCCGGGGCCGGGCCACGTTCCAGAGTGATCTCTGGAGCCTGGGCATCACCCTCTACGAGATGCTGACGGGCACGGTGCCCTTCTACGATGCGGACCCTGTGAAGATCGCCCAGGCCTTCCAGTCCCAGCCCATCGTGCCGCCCCACCTGAAGGCGCCGGCGGTGCCCAAGGCGCTGTCCGATGTGACAATGAAAGCCCTCTCCGTGAACCTGGGGGACCGTTACATTTCCGCCGCAGCCATGCTTGACGACCTTCGCCGGGTGCGGGAAGCCGTGAACCGGGAAACGCGGCCTGTGGGCTCCATTCCGACGCCGGTGCCCGGTGCCGGGACGCTTCCGCGCCCCCTGGGCCGTACGCAGCCCAAGATGTGCCGCTACTGCTACAACCCGCTGCCGCGCAATGCCACCACCTGTCCCCGGTGCGGGGAGAAGAACTGAAATGGAGGCTTCGCCTGCGCCGCCCCGAGGGCTCTGGGCTCGCCGCTGGTTCCGCCGTACGGCCTACCTGCTGGTGGCCGGAGGCAGCCTGCTGCTGGTTGGCGGATGGACCCTTCAGCGCCCCTTCGTGGGCCGCTGGATCGCGGAGCGGCTGGATGGCCTGAGCCGCGAGGAAACCGGCCTCGGGCTGAAGGTGGGCCGCGTGGAGGTGCATCCCTTCGCGGGCAGGGCGGTGCTGCACCATGTGGTGTGGGGGGCCGATCTCTTCCAGGCGGAACGGGTGGAAGCCGAGGTGGGGCTCCGGGCCCTGATGCAGGGGCGCGTCTCCATTCCGCGGGCCCTGGTCCTGCGCCCGCGGATCCGCATCCAGGCCGATCGTCTGGAAGGCTTTCGCCTGAAGGCCCGGCCGCCGAAGCCCGAACCCGCCCTCTGGGAGATTGGCCGGGTGGAGGTGATCGAGGGATGGGGCATGGTGGAGGAACCCCGCTGGGGGGTGCCCCATGCCGAAGCCTGGTTCTCCGTGTTCGCCCAGGGCCGCGGGCTCCGCAAGGCCCAGGTGTTCCTCGACCTGACGCGCCTGGCGGCCGGAAGCGGCCGCGACCGGAAGACGGGACGCGGGGCCATTCGGGTGGAGGTGGACCCTTCGATGCTGGTCCTGGGACCTTCCCATGTGGCGTTGGGGGATTCACGGCTGGAGTTCCAGGGCCGTTTCCAGCCTGAAGAGCGGCGCCTGGCGGCGAACCTGGCGGGGCGGCTGGATCTCGCCGAGGTGGCCGGATTGGTGCCGATGCCCCAGGCGCAGGGCGGGGCGGGCATCCTGCGGCTGAAGGGACATGCGGAAGGTCCCCTGAATGCCTTGAGCTGGGCTGCGGAGGTGGAGGGGCGAGGTCTGGCCTACGCGCCCGCAGGCGTCGGCTCGGGCGCCCTGGAAGCGTCCCTGGCGGGCCAGCCCGGGTCCGTGGAACTGCCCCGATTCTCCTGGCGATCCCCTGAAGGTGCCCTGGAGGTCTCGGGACGCTGGCAGCAGGAGCGCGGGGCCCAGGTGGATCTGCGGGGCCAGGGCCTTCGCCTGGAACCCGCGGCCCGCTGGCTCCGGGCTCCCTTCCTGGCCCAGGCTTCTGCGGAGGTGGCCTTCCGGGGCACGATTCCCGCGGGCAACGCCTGGCATCGCGCCCAGCTCAAGGGCACCGTGCACCTGACGGAAGTCTCGCGGGAGGCCGGGCACCTCCGGCTCGAGCTTGCGGGTGGCCGAATGGCCGCGGAGGTGGAAGCTCTCCGGGTGGGGGATCTCCAGGCCGAAGGCCGAGCCACGGGTCGGCTGGATGCCCGGGGATTGGCCTCCCTCGCGGCCCAGGGGCGGCTGGAGGCTCGGGCGGAGCGGACGGCGGAGGTGCTGCATGCCTGGGGCATCGGGCAGACGGTGGAGGAGGAGGGGCGGCCCGCCCGGACGGTGCCCTTCGAAATGGGGGGCGGCGTTGCGGCCTCCGCGAACCTCACCTGGGACCGCCGGATGGGCCTGGGCTTGGAGGGGACCGCGACGGTGGCTCAGCCCCGCTGGCATGGCGCCCAGGGGGACCGTCTGGAAACCCGTGTCGCCATCCGGGATCGCCAGCTCTTCCTGGAGGACATTCGCCTTCAGAAGGGGGAAGAAGGACGTGGCTGGGGGCAGCTCTGGCTCCGCTTCGGCCACGGCGAAGTCGGCGACGACATCGACATGTGCTTCCAGGGCGACCGTCTGCCCGTGGAGGAGGGCCTGAAGGCTGCGGATCTGGACCTGCCCCTTTCGGGCCTGGGGGGCGGCTGGGTGAGGATCCACGGGCCCTACGGAAAACTGAGAATCCGGGCCGAGGGCCATGCCGAGCAGGCCAGGGCCTACGGCCTTTCCATTCCGGCCCTGGCTGGGGCGATGGATTTCGATCTGGATCTGGGGCGGATCCGCTTCTCGGACCTCCGGATCGGGGAATCCAGGGCCCAGCTGGGCCATGGGAGGGAGAGGCCTTCGGGGCTGCTGGCTCTCCAGGGGGAACTCGTCATGGACCTGCCCCGGCGGACCTGGGAGGGGCGGTTGGGCGGGGCCGTGGACTCACTGGTCCTGGGGCTTCCGGGCCCCCGGTTCCAGGCCCGGGTGGATGCTCGTCTCGCGGGACCGTGGGTGCAGGCGTTCGGCCCGCTGAGCCTTCCGATGGGAAGCCTCTCCTTCCGCGGCGGGCGCTTCTTCCTGGGGGCCCAGAGCCTGGAGGGCGTCGAGGGCCAGATGAACCTGGACGAAACCGGCAGCCGGTTCACCCTGACCATGGCCGGCAAGCCCGAGCCGCTGGTGCTTCTGGAGGCCTGGCCGGATGGGCCGCAGCTGCTGGGGGCGCTGGAGGTGCACATCGATCCTGAACGGGCCGATGCGCCCCATCTGGCTTCCCGTCTCACCCGGGACCTTCTGCGGGACCTGCGGCTGGATTTCCAGGCCCAGGGCGCCTGGGACGATGGGGGGCTGGCCTGGTCGGGCCGGCTGGATCGCCTGGAGGCGCTGTTCGATGGCTTCGATCTGGTTCAGACCGCTCCCACGCAGCTGGGAGGCGAAGGCGTCTATGCGTCCCTGGGCCTGAGCCTCCAGGGCAGGACCCGGACGGGCGGAGCTGCTGAAGGCGGCGAGGCTGCGGCCCTCCGCATCTCCGGGCAGGTGCCGTCGAGCACGTCGTACATCGGAACGATGTCGAAGAGGTCG
>MWBB01000136.1 GCA_002068835.1 Acidobacteria bacterium ADurb.Bin340
CCCGGCGGGCCCGCTGGGCATCCACCAGGTCGTGGTTGATCTCGGTGGGGACGGCCATGGCCTTCTGGATGCCCGCCGGGGTGATCTCGTGGAAGCGCACCCGCTTCACGGGGACCTTCTTGGGGGGCTTGATGGCCTCCAGCAGGTGCCAGCTGATGGCCTCCCCCTCCCGGTCAGGGTCCGTGGCGAGGATCAGCTCGTCCGCATCCTTGGCGGCCGCCTTGATCTGGTTCACCACCTTGGCCTTGTCCGATGGGATCTCGTAGACCTCCTGGAACCCGTTCTCCAGATCGATCACCGGCACCTTCTTGCCCCCGATCTCCACGGCCTCCTTGGTGGGCAGATCCCGGATATGGCCCACGCTGGCCATCACTTTGTACCCCTTGCCCAGGTACTTGGTGATGGTCTTGGCCTTCGAGGGGCTTTCGACGATGACGAGCTTGGTCACGGGAACTCCGGGGGACAACGTTTCACGACAGGCGATCTTGGCACGACCGTCAAGGGGGGTCGCACGCGGGCGCGCTCACGCGCGAAGCACAGGCAAATTCAAATCTTCCAACAGATCCTCAGGACTCATCGCCGCCCGGGCCGCTCCTTCCCGCAGCAGGGCGTTGGGGCCTCCCGCGCCCGGGTCCTCCGGGGCCCCGGGCACGACCCACAGTTCCCGCCCCAGATCCAGGGCCAGGCGGGCGGTCACCAGGGAACCGGAACGCAGGCGCCCCTCCAGCACCACCACCCCGGCGGTCCAGGCGGCCAGCAGCCAGTTGCGGCGGGGGAAATGCCACTTCCGGGGCAGGGCCTCCGGGGGGAAGGGCGTGATCACCCCGCCCCCGGCCGCCACGATGCGCCCCATGAGCCCCGCGTGCTCCGCAGGGTAGGGGTGGTCCAGTCCCGAGCCCAGCACCCCCCAGGTGGGACCGGCTTCCAGGGCGCCCTCATGGGCCGCGCCATCGATGCCCCGGGCGAGCCCCGAAACCACCGCCACGCCGCCTTCCGTGAGGCGCCGGGCCCAGATCCGGGCACGGACGCGGCCGGCACGGCTGGCCTCCCGGGCGCCCACCAGGGCCAGGGCCGGTCCCTCCGGCGGCAGGGTGCCCCGCACCCACAGCGCCACGGGATAGGGCAGTTCCGCAAGGAAACGCAGGGCCCCCGGCTCCGAGGGCAGAACCAGGTCGGCGCCCCGCCGGGCGGCCTCCGCGCGGAACCTCGCGGGATCCAGGTGCTCCAGCGCCCGGGCCTCCTCCGGAGACAGGGCGGGCGAATCCCCGGCCTCCAGCAGGCGCCAGAGTTCGGCCTTCCGGCGCTCGGGCCAGGACAGGCAGGCGAAAGCAAGGGCCCAGCGGTCGAAATCCATGGGGGTTCCCTTCCCACCATGCCTCCGCCCCGGGCCCGCCCGCAAGCCGTCGACACTTCGCCCTTGAGATCCGGTCCTCTTTTGGTAAACTAGCTTTCCTTTGGCATCCGCCTGCCTGCATCCGAGAGGTTCGTCATGTCCCGTCAGTGCGAAATTTGCGGTAAGAAGCCCCAGTTCGGCCACAACATCAGCCACGCCCACAACGTGACCAACCGCCGCTGGAACCCCAACCTCCAGACCGTCCGGGCTCTCGTGGCCGGTGTGCCCAAGCGCATCCGCGTCTGCACCTCCTGCCTCCAGGCCGGCAAGGTCATCAAGAACGTCTGAAGCCGCTGGATCACGGAGGACGCTGCGGTGCAGCGTCTGAAGTGAGGATCCAGCGAGCTTCAGAGAACCTTCCGGCTCTGCCCCATCCCAAGCGGTCCTCTCCGGACCGCTTTTGATCTGTACCCCCGACCCGTTGCCCCGGCCCCCCATACCTCTTAAGCTGAGGCAGAGGTCCCCATGCGCACCCTGGTCCTTCTCGCCACGGCCCTACTCTCCCTGGACGCCCAGGCTCCGCCGGTGGCGGAGCGGCCCCTCCGGGCCCACTTGGCCTTCCTGGCCGACGACCTGCTGGAGGGCCGGGGCACCGGCAGCCGCGGCGGCCAACTGACCGTGGCCTACCTGGAAGCCCAACTCCGGGCCCTGGGCCTCCAGCCCCTGCCCGGCGGCAGCTACCGCCATCCTGTGGCCCTCACGGGGCTGCGGGTGCGCCCGGAGGGCACGCACCTGACCTTCCGGCCCAGCCAAGGCGAAGCCCTGAAGCCCGGGCTGGGCCCCGAACTTGGTATCGATGCGGTGGTTGGAACGGGCCGGGCCCAGGCGGACCAAACCTTTGAGGCGCCCCTCGTCTTCGGGGGCTACGGCATCCAGGCCCCGGAGGAGGGCTGGGACGATGTGAAGGACGCCGACCTGAAGGGCAAGGTCCTCCTGCTGCTGGTCAACGATCCCCCGCCCCCGCCCGAGGCCCCGGACCGCTTCGGCGGCGCGGCCATGACCTACTACGGGCGCTGGGTCTACAAGTTCGAGCAGGCCGCCCGCCTGGGCGCCGTCGGCGTGCTCCTCGTACACACCGATGCCTCGGCCACCTACGGCTGGGGCGTGGTGCGCAACAGCTTCTCGGGCGAGCGCTTCCAGGCCGCGGAGCGCAGGGGCAGCCCGCTGGAGGGCTGGGTGAGCGAAGCCTTCGCCCGGCGCCTCTGCGCCGCCGCCGGAAAGGACCTGGATGCCCTGCGCCAGGCCGCCGCCCGTGCTGATTTCCGCCCGGTGAATCTGGGGATGACGGTCCAGGGAACCCTCAAGGCCCAGGTCCGGTCCATCCGGGAGGCCAATGTGGCCGGGGTGCTGCCGGGCACGGATCCCGCGCTGAAGCAGGAGGCCGTGGTCTTCTCCGCCCACTGGGACCACCTGGGGATGGACGAGGCCCGGGTGGCCGCCGGGAAGGACGGCATCTACAACGGCGCCGTGGACAACGCCAGCGGCTGCGCGGGCCTGCTGGCCATGGCCGAGGCCGCGGCCGCCGCGCCGCCCAAGCGGAGCCTCGTCTTCCTCTTCGTGTGCGGCGAGGAGCAGGGCCTGCTGGGCTCCGCCGCCTGGGCCGCCCGCCCAGGCTGGCCCCTGGAACGGACCGCCCTGGTGCTGAACCTGGACAGCCTGAACCCCGTGGGCCCCACCCGGGACCTCAGCCTCCAGGGCCTGCCCCGCACGAACCTCGGCCCCCTCGCCCAGACGACCTTCCAGGGCCTGGGCCTGAAGCTCGCGCCGGAGCGGCCGGACCTGGGCGGCGGCTATTTCCGCTCCGACCACTTCAGCTTCGTGCGCGTGGGGGTGCCCGCCCTCAGCGTGGGGGGCGGCTCCGATTTCCTCATGGGCGCAGAGCAGGCCCGCCCCCTGCGCCAGGCCTTCGGACGCCGCTACCACCAGGTGGACGAGGCCTACGATCCAGCCATGGACCTCCGCGGCATGGTGCAGCAGGCGGGCGCCGCCCTGACCCTGGGCTACGCCGCGGCCAACACCCCCGAACGGCCCCGGCTCACGGCTCCCGCTTCACCGGGCTGGACTATCAAATAGAGTTATTTCACCACGGAGACACGGAGGACACTGAGAAAGGATTTTTTAATCTTTCTCCGTGAACTCCGTGTCTCCGTGGTTGGATTTTTATTATTTAATGATTTTGATAAGGGCATCCGCGAAGCGCTCCAGGGCCTCGGGGCATTCCTGGAGGAAGAGGCGAGGCTCGATCACCTCCACCTCCATCACCACGGGGCTGCCATCCAGGCCCGGCACCAGGTCGATGCGGGCGTAGAGGGGTTCCACGGGCAGGGCGGCCAGGGCCAGGCGCACCCGCTCCCCCTCCAGGTCCGTGGGGGTGACGCGCTCCAGGGTGCGGTCCAGGGCCACGCCCTCCGTGAGGGCCTGGGGGCGCCGCACACCATGCGTGAGCTGCCCGTCGATGACCAGGAAGCTGCGCTCGCCGTAGCCTTCCACGCCGACCAGGTAGGGCTGGATGAGGGCATCCCCGTCGGCCACCAGCTCATCCAGATGGGCCTGGGCAGCGGGATCGGCGGACACGTGCCGGGCGGTGCGGTGGGCCCCGGCGCTCACCGCAGGCTTCACCACCACTTCGGTCCACCCGGCGGCGGCGGCCAGGGCCGCCACGGGCAGGGGCCGCCCCCGGCGGGCCAGCAGGGTCGGCACCGTGGGCACCTTGCGGGTGGCCAGTTCCAGCAGGTAGGCCTTGTGGGCGTTCCAGCGCACGAGGGGCCAGGGGTTGAGCAGCCGGGTCCGGGTGGCCATCGCTTCGGCCCAGACCAGGAAGGGCTCCAGCTTCAGGTAGTAGTCCCACGTGTTCCGCAGCACGCAGAGGTCCGGCCTGTCCGTGGTGCCCGCCTCCGAATCCCACACCAGGGGATGGGCCTCGGCACCGCGGGCCTCCAGGGCTTCCCGCAGCAGCTGGTCATCGGTGAACAGGTCCGGCAGGGTTTGGCAGGTGGCCAGGGCGATGCGCATCATTCCTCCGCAGGACAAGCCGGTTTCGGCGTTTTCGATGGGAACTGCACCAGGGCCACGCCCGCGAGGATCACCAGCATCCCGACCGCTTCCCGCAGGCCGAAGGGCTCCGCCAGGAACGCGCTTCCCAGCGCCACCGCCACCACGGGGTTGAGAAAGGCGTAGGTGCTCATCTTGGTGGGGCTCCACACCCGGGCCAGATAGCCGAAGGCGCTGTAGGCGATGAGGCTGCCGAAGAGGGCCAGATAGCCCACCGCCAGCCCGGCCTTGGCCGTGAGGGGTCCATGGAGGAAGCCCCCCGTGAAGGGCGTGAGCAGCAGGCCGAAGGTGCCGCCCGCCAGCATCTGCACCCCCACCTGGCCCAGGAGACCGCGGCCCTGCACATGGCGACGCCCGTGGAGGGTTCCGTAGGCCCACAGGAAGACCGCCGCCAGCAGCCCCCCGAGGCCCAGGCCGCTCAGGGCGAGGCCCTCGCCCGGCTTCCAGGTGAGCAGGGCCACCCCTGCGAAGCCCACGGCCAGGCCCAGCCAGGTGCGGGCCCCCAGGCCCTCGCGCCCCAGCAGCGCGTAGAAGAAGGGCGTGGTGGAACAGAGCACCGCCGTGAGGCCACTGGGAACGAAACGTTCGGCCCAGGTCACCAGCGCGTTGGAGATGCCCAGCAGCAGCACCCCCTGGAGCATGAGGTGGGGCACATCCCGCCGCAGGGGCCAGGGTTCCCGGGTGAGGCGGCCCAGGACCAGGGCCAGGACCCCGGCGCTGAGGTAGCGGGTGGCCACCATGCCAAAGGGCGTGAAGCTCTCGATCCCCAGGGCGATGCCGAAGTAGGTGCTGCCCCACACCAGGGCGCAGATGGCGTAGGCGATCCAGGCCTTCACAGAGCCGCCGAAGTCGTCACATGCCTACCGCTTGACCTTCCGGGGGAGGTCCTCGCCCAAGGTGAAGGGGCTCGGTCCGGGCTTCTCGAAGTGGCTCTGGAGCACGATGGAGGTGCGGGTGGTCACCTGGGGCCCCAGGCTGCGGATGCGCTTCAGCAGGATGTTCAACGCCGTGGGAGATTCGGCCACCACCTTGAGCATGAGGCAGTCCTCGCCCGCCATCGTATGGGCCTCCAGCACATCGGGCTCGCGTTTGAGGGCCTCCAGGAAGGCCGCCTCCAGGGCATCGTCATCCCCCTGGCGGTGCCGCACGGCCACGAAGGCCACGTTGGGCTTCTGCACTGCCGCCGGGCTCACCCGGGCCGCATAGCCTCCCAGGACCCCTTCGGCCTCCAGCCGCTTCACCCGCTCGATGACGGTGGGTCGGCTCACGCCAAGGCGTTCCGCCAGTTCCGCATGGCTCATGCGGCCTTCCTGCTGGAGCAGGGCCACCAGGCGGCGGTTCAGGTCATCGGACATCAGGGGCTTGTTCATGGCATTCCGCCTCGGTCCCGGATCACGGGGAAGGAAATCATGGAATTACCTTGACGATCTGACAAGGCGATCCGGATCGTACACTGGGACCTGCCTCGGAGCCTCCATGGACTTTCACCGCCCCTTCACCGATTCCGCCTTCTTCCTCATCGCCGGCCCCTGCGTCATCGAATCCCGGGAGCACACCCATTTTCTCGCCGCCCAGCTGAAGGCTTTGGCCGAGGCCCGGGGCATTCCCCTGCTCTTCAAGGCCAGCTTCGACAAGGCCAACCGCACCTCCCAGGGCAGCTACCGGGGCGTGGGCCTGGAGGAGGGCCTGGACATCCTCGCGGAGGTGCGGCGCACCCTCGGCATCCCCGTGCTCACGGACGTGCACGAATCCATCCAGTGCGCCCCCGTGGCCGCCGCGGTGGACGTGCTGCAGATCCCCGCCTTCCTCTGCCGCCAAACGGACCTGCTGCTGGCCGCCGCCGCCACCCGCAAGCCCGTGAACATCAAGAAGGGGCAGTTCCTGGCCCCCTGGGACCTGCGCCACGCCGTGGAAAAGGTGCGCGGGGTCCCGGAGGCGGGCCCC